>JADGBC010000070.1 GCA_015231705.1 Desulfamplus sp.
CCAGAAGCAGTGGGCAAATGTGGATTATCGACGCAACATGAGCATTATTGGCCTGCGTCAAATAGGCAGAAGAAAGCAGATTATCGCAATTGGCTCTTATGCAGAAGCTGAAGATAATGCGGCTGAGGTTGCATTTCTGGTCAAAGAAGATCTACATGGATGTGGAATTGGATCATACCTGCTTGAAATTCTGGAAGGGATAGCAAGAAAAAATGGTTATGATAAATTTGTGGCAACTGTACTTGCAGAGAACAGAAAGATGATCAGGGTCTTTCAGAAGCGATACCCCAATGCAAAGGTGAATCGAACCGGAGGAGGGGAAGTTGAGGTTGTCATGGATTTTGAGCCTCTGCCGGAAGAGACTATATCCACAGAGTGAAAGATGAGGGTTTCGTAAAAAGTCAACTTGTCAAAATCGGTATCGAACAAAATCAGTGAGTTATTGCACTGATACCTGATATGAATAAAATGCAAAAAGGCTGTACCTATAAAAAGGATTGCGAACAACAATGGTTCAGTTGCCCGCAATCCTTTTTTTACTTCGATTTTTTTGAACCTGATCTATTCTGTTTTATGTGAAAGTCTTTGTAAGGATCTGTTCTTATAAAGATTTTAATTCTTGGTTGTGCCCATCAGGGCATGGCCGTTATCCTGCAAAAGCCTCTTCAGGTATCTCCATGATTGAGGGTATGCCTGAGGTCAAAGCATCCATTTTACCAAGAGTCAAGGGTAGAACATATGTTATGAAATATTCCGCTGTCTTCACCTGGCCAATGTAAAACGCCTCATCTTTTTTCTTTGCTGTTGCAATTTTGGGGGCTGCCACAACCGCTCTCCAGAGTTCAAACCATGCCATGCAGACATCTCCTGTCACATCAAGAAACGGATGTGCTGTTGCAAAAGCATCCAGTGCCTTGGGAGACATTGCTGTCATGCCCATATGCATTGCCACTTCTCCAAGACGGTTTACAGCCTTTTCAACCCTTGCGGCCATATCTGCAAGCATCTCAATTTCCTTGGCTGCGGCAATAGTCTTGTTCATCTCTCCCAGAAAGTCCATAAAGTGCTTGCCCTTATTCATTCCAAGCTTTCTTCCCAAGAGATCCATCGCCTGAATTCCATTGGTACCTTCGTATATACTGGTGATTTTGCAGTCCCTGAGTAGTCTCTCCTGGGGATACTCCTGAATGTAGCCATAGCCGCCATAAACCTGAATACCTTGCACACACACCTCAAAGGAGCGATCTGTACAGTATGCTTTTAATACCGGCGTCAGAAGTTCAATAAGACCTTTGTATTTTGCCTGATCTTTTTCGTTTTCCGCTGTTTTTACCTTGTCAAACATATATGCAGTGTAATAGAGCAGGGTTCTCATGCCATCCACATATGCCTTCATGGAGATAAGCTGGCGTCTCACATCAGGATGTTTGATAATTGCAACTGCCTGGGGATTGGCATCAAACATCTTCATCAGATCCGTACCCTGAACTCTCTGCTTGGCGTAGTTGACAGCATTTATATAAGATGATGTGGCAAATCCAAATCCTTGAAGGCCTGTTCCTAAACGTGCTTCATTCATCATTACAAACATGGCTTTCATGCCCTTGTTCTCTTCGCCAAGAAGCTCTCCAATGCAGTTTCCTTTGGAGCCGAAAGCTAAAGATGCGGTGCTGTTGCCGTGAAGACCCATTTTTTCTTCAATTCCAACGCATTCAACATCATTTCTTTCACCTATTGAGCCGTCAGGATTGATTCTGTATTTTGGAACAAGAAATAGAGAAATACCCTTTGTTCCTGCAGGGGCTCCTTCGATTCTTGCAAGTACAGGATGGATTATATTTTCTGTAAGGTCGTGGTCTCCACCTGAGATAAATATTTTGTTGCCTGTAATCGA
The DNA here is from genome assembly GCA_015231705.1 of Desulfamplus sp. Classification (GTDB taxonomy): domain Bacteria; phylum Desulfobacterota; class Desulfobacteria; order Desulfobacterales; family Desulfobacteraceae; genus Desulfamplus. The sequence continues at coordinate 1,895 of JADGBC010000070.1, forward strand.
ATATGTGCCGTCGTCATTTTTCTTTGCAGATGAGGTTAGAGCTCCGACATCAGATCCTGCTTCTGGCTCGGTCAGACACATTGTGCCTGTCCATTTGCCGGTGTAAAGATTTTTAAGATACTTTTTCTTCTGCTCTTGGGTACCAAATTCTTCAACCAATTTTCCTGCTCCGTGGGTTAATCCCGGGTACATAAGGAATGAGCAGTTGGCACCGGTGAACATTTCTGAAGCTGCCATGGAAAGAACTTTGGGCATACCCTGACCACCATATTTTGGATCATCACACATGGCAACCCATTCACCCTCACAGAATAGTTTGTAGGCCTTTCGGTAGGATTCAGGTGGCCTTACCTGACCATTTTCCAGAACACACCCGTTCTTATCCCCATCTTCCTGTGTGGGCAGAATCTCCTTGACAGCAAGATTTCTGGCTTCGTTAACAACCATATCAATGGTCTTTTTGTTGAAGTCTTGATAGACTTCATATTCTGACAAATCCGAAACATTTAAAACTTCGTGAAGCAAAAAATCTTGATCCCGTCTGTCTGCAATTGATTGTGCCATGTTTTGTAGTTCTCCTGTTTTACTTGTTGTTTAAATACTTTGAGATTATTGATTCGTTACATGTTTTTAAAACTCAAATATAGTATTGTGGTCTATCCGACAAATTACTTTTGCTGTGAAAATGCACTGTTAGTTTCATTATTCCAGCTAGTCGGAATAATAGGGTGTATCCTTGTTTAACAGATAAAATAGAATTGGCAGTAATCAACAATCATCTGGATACACCATTCATAAACATATCAAAGATCATATTCAGCCTTTGATTGGTCTCGTCATTGATATCATCATCACTGCTGTTATTGCCTGTATCCTCAATATCTGTACTGGCTGCATTAATATTTGTGCTAACTGCATTCTCGATATCTGCATAGTCTATCTGAGTGTTATTTTCATTTTTAGGTCTGTTTTTAGCTTCACCAAGCTGTTTTTCATTCCCGTTGTTTCCGTTTTGGAAAAGGGATGACCATGCTATGGAGTGGGCAAGCTCAGTGAACAGAATAGCCATCTCCTTGGGAGGGTAGGGCTTGAACTCATCATCCATTCCTTGCTCAAAAATTTTTTGAAACAGGGTGATCATCTTCTCATGCATCCTGTTTACCTTTTCGTTGAGTTTGGGTATTACTACTGCATCAATATTGCTTCTCTCTGATATGTAAATTCGGATAAAATCACTGTTGCTTTTATAAAATTTAGTCTTTGCAAATAGAGATGCTTTAAGTTTTTCCTTGGCAGAGATATCTTTCCGGTTGCTTATGGATAATAGTATCTGGCCCAATTGATGTACCCGTTCCATAACAAGATCGTGGTATATCTGTTTTTTGCTGGAGAAATATTTGTAAATGGTTCCAAGTGGATACTGGGCTTCCTGGCTTATCTGTGCCATTGTAGTGCCGTGAAAACCCTGAGTGGCAAATATGGAGAGTGCTGCATCAAGTATCTCATCTCTTCGACGCTGATCATCTCTCTCTTTGCGTGATATATTCATTTCATGTTCTCCATTGTAGTTTCAATTTTAGAATTGACATTCTAATTAAATGGGTTAAGATGTCAAGCAAATTTTAATCTTATGGGAAAAAAAATAAAAAATGAGTTATGAAATAGTGCTTGCACCTTTGCAGGGTTATACTGACGCTATATTCAGAGATGTCTATTTTCGTCATTTTTCAGGTGTTGATCAGGCTATGGCACCCTTTATATCAACTATGGGGCAGCAGAGAATCAACCTTTCCCGTCTCAAGGATGTGGTTCCTGAAAACAACCATAACTGCCATGTTATTCCTCAGATTCTGGGCAATGTAGCAGATGATTTTTTATTTCTTGCCAGAAACCTTACTGATCTTGGATATGATACTGTAAACTGGAACATGGGATGTCCCCACTCCAAGATTGCAAAGAAAAAACGGGGTTCTGGCATGCTTCCCTGGCCGGAAATGGTTGACCTGCTGCTTTATAATGTGTTTAAAGGGCTGACCTGTAAGCTTTCTGTCAAGGTGCGTCTTGGCAGACACCACAAAGATGAGATTTTTGATTTGTTACCGGTGTTTGAAAAATATCCTTTAGATGAGATAATTGTGCATCCAAGAACCGGAGTTCAGATGTATGGTGGATCGGCAGATATTGATGCTTTTATCAAAATAGCGGCTAATACATCTCACAGGCTGGTTTATAATGGTGATATAACTACGGTCCGTTTTTTTGACAATATTATCTCCAGAATTTCGGGGTGCAAAAGCAGATTCATGATTGGTAGAGGTATCTTGTCAAACCCGTTTCTGCCGTCTGAGATAAAAGGAGAAACGAGGATAGATGATCTTGAGCGAATAAAACTCTTTCACGACGAGCTATTTGAAACTTATTCCCGCAAATTTTATGGACCGCTCCATGTGACTGGAAGAATGAAAGGATTTTGGACATATATTGGCTCCTCATTTCCCTATCATGGCAAAGAGGTAAAAAAGATTTTAAAGTCAAAAAGCAGAGAACATTACGCTGCAATGGCAGAAAGTTTTTTTTCAGGCAGACCTGTTTTTGCACCTGCTGAGTGAGCTACCAGGTCATCTCCTGATAACCGGCACGGCCGGAGCAATGCTGTTGACTTAAGTCTTGTGATTTACCTTTGTCTGAATCAGGATAAACAGGATGTACAGGATAAAGCAGGATTTTTTCTCATCCTGTACATCTTTTAATCCTGAGCATCCTAATTCAGACAAAGGGCTGACCTTACACGTCAGTGCTTAAGTCAACAACATTAACGGCCGGAGCGGTGTATTGGATCTCGGCCATAACGAAAAATGAGAGTTACATAAACACAGCTATCTGAAGAGACTTTCACATAAAACTATAACTAATTCAAAATACAATAAAAGGAGATACTCTGATGGACCCCTTGTTTCAACCCATTAACATTAATTTTCTTACTGTTAAAAACAGAATATTTATGCCTGCAATGCATCTTGGTATGGCCAATAATTTTCAGGTTACCGATCAGATAGTGGAGTTTTACGCAGAGAGGGCAAGAGGTGGTGCTGGAATGATCTCTGTAGGATACGCGACTGTAGATGAATTTTCTGGCAACAGTCTTAATATAGGTGCTCACAAAGATGAGTTCATTGATGGATTAAGCCGCCTTGCAGCAGCAATAAATGAGAACGGAGCAAGGTCATCTGTACAGATCAATCATGCCGGAAGATACAATATGTCATTTTTTCTCAACGGTGAAAAACCGGTTGCTCCATCTGCAATTGCATCCAATTTAACAAGGGAGGTCCCTCGGGCTCTTGAAAAGGAGGATATAAAACAGATCATCAAAAATTTTGCAGATGCCGCTTTGAGGGTAAAAAAAGCAGGGTTTGACGCTGTTGAGGTTTTAAGCGGTACCGGTTATCTTATAAGTGAATTTCTCTCTCCGCTGACAAATCAGAGAACGGATGAGTATGGAGGCTCCTTTGAAAACCGTATCCGTTTTGGTATTGAAGTGATGCAGGCTATTCGGGCATCTGTGGGTGAACAGTATCCTGTGATTGTCCGAATGAATGGAAATGATTTTATGCATAAAGGACAGGACAGACAGGAGCTTTTACAATATGCATCTGCTCTTGAAGAGCAGGCTGGTGTGGATGCTCTTTGCATAAATGTTGGATGGCACGAAGCCCGCGTACCTCAAATTACAGCTTCTGTTCCAAGGGGCGTTTTTGGATATCTTGCCCGTGGAATAAAAGAGGTTGTGAAGATACCAGTAATAGCAAGCCATAGAATCAATGATCCAGGATTGGCAAGAGAGATGATTGCAGATGGTTTATGCGATATGGTAGCTATGGGCAGAAGTCTGATTGCAGACCCATATCTGCCCGAAAAAGCAAGGTCAGGAAGAGAAAAAGAGATTATTCACTGTATTGCCTGTGCCCAGGGGTGTTTTGATAATCTTTTTAAACTCAAACATGTGGAGTGTCTTTGCAATCCCAGGGCTGGGTATGAAAAAAGCCGTGCCATTGTAAAGACAGATAGAACAAAAAAAGTGATGGTAATTGGAGGCGGCCCTGCAGGTATGAATGCGGCAATAACGCTTGCCGACAGAGGGCATAAGGTTTCCCTTTACGAAAAGGGCAGCAGGCTTGGAGGACAGCTTTTTCTGGCTGCGGCTCCTCCGGGGAGGGATGAATTTGCAGAATTCGCAAGGAATCTTGCAACCCAGGTCAGTATAAGAGATATCGATCTTCACCTTAACACTTCCGTAAATGGTGAATACATTGAAAAAGAGAGACCTGACCATATTATCCTTGCTGCTGGTGCATTCCCCATGACTCCACCTATACCTGGAATTGAGATGGCCCATTTTGAACAGGCATACATACCTTCAGATGATAACTTATGTCATCTGATGCTGGTTCAAATTTCACGAGTAGTTCAATCGTGGGATGTATTACAAAATAAAGTTCACACTGGAGAACAAGTCGTTATTGTTGGCGGTGGTGCTGTTGGAGTTGAAACAGCTCTGTTTCTTGCGGAAAAGGGCACTTTGTCAGCAGATGCATTGAAATTTCTTTTTGTGAACAGGGCAGAATCACCTGAGACTCTCTACAAGATGGCCACAAGAGGAACAAAGCAGATCACAATAATTGAAATGCTCGATAAGGTTGGCAAAGATTTTGGGAAAAGTACACGGTGGGGAATGCTTCAGGATCTGGAACGCGTTGGCATAGAGGTGAGGTTAAAGAGCCGAGCTCTTGAAATTACACAAGATGGTATTCGCATTGAGACCGCAAACGGTATTGAAGAGATTATCGCGGACACCATTGTCATTGCTACAGGTTCAGTACCTGATAACAGACTTCTTCCTGAAATTGAGAAGCTCAATGTCCCCTATGACGTGATAGGAGATGCAAAGAGTATTGGAATGGCCTTTGATGCCGTTCACCAGGGTGTGCTTGCAGCAATGAATGTTTAAAAATAATAAGGGTTTAGTCTTTTTGCATTTTATTCATAGTATTAAGGGCATAGCGACGCTGTGCCCCTACAGCAATTGAACATAAAAAAAGCTATACTCAAATCATAAGCATAGGGGTGGGGAAGATGGCAACAGAAAATGATATTGTTCTGGTATATCTTGAAGATTCACCGATCTTTTTTGCTCGAGTGGAGGCAATCTGGCCGGATGTCAAAAAAGACTGGTTTAATATCGAGCTTTTAGTTCTGCAGGTACCAGTCAAGCTGATAGTGTGGACTCTCAAAGATATTTACATTAATGGCATTGAGTTTTTCATGGGTGGAAAAAAGATGAGAATGGAGGTGGTACAGGTACCACGCGACGAGTTTGCAATGGATGAGGATAACAATACTGATTTTTCTCAATCGAAAAACACCAATCCATTCGGTAATAAAAATAGCAATAAAAAAAATATAGCAACCAGAGGCACAGAGATAAAGGAGTCACAAAAAGAGTCAGTTTCTGGAGCAGATAAAAGCGGACAGGTGGTTTCATTGGCTGATTTTCAAAAGAAGAAAAAGGATAATAACTAGTATTCTTTCGAGGTTTAACTGTCGGGTGAAAAACTCTTGCAAGATTGAATCATCTTAAGATCTACCCAACACTTTAAATTTGAAGAGACACTTAGGGCACGATTAATAGTCAATTTCTCCCTTCTGAATCAAAGATCCAGGAGGGGTTAAAACAAGTTGAAAAACTGAGCGTTGAAATTTGAAGGGCTTGTATGAAAATTGGAAAACTAAATATTGAAGGTCATACGGTACTTGCCCCACTTGCCGGTATTACCAATCTGCCCTTCAGGCGTATCGTAAAAAGGTGCGGGTGTTCACTGGTATGCTCGGAAATGGTCAGTGTAAAAGGTCTTTTGTATAATTCAGAGAAGACTTTTTCTCTTCTTCAAAGTGATCAGGAAGAGAGGCCCCTTTCAGTTCAGATTTTTGGATCAGAGCCTTCTGAAATGGCAAAAGCAGCAGCTTTTATTGAGGAGAGGGGGGGGGCTGACATAATTGACATTAATTTTGGTTGCAGTGTAAAAAAGGTTGTCAGAACCGGTGCAGGAGTTGCTCTGATGCAAAATATCGCCAATGCAGAGGATATAATCAGATCTGTCCGTGAAGTGATCTCCATTCCGCTTACCATTAAAATACGATCTGGATGGGACAGCTCCGGTATTGAGGCTTTCCGTATCGCACAGATGGCTCAAAAATGCGGAGTTGACGCAATAACATTTCACCCGAGAACCGCTTCCCAGGGTTTTCGTGGGAAAGCGGACTGGACTTTAATAGAGAGACTGAAGCCTCATCTGTCAATTCCTCTTATTGGCAACGGGGATATCGTTTCTGCTGTGGATGGCTTAAGAATGATTCATCAGACAGGATGTGATGCTGTAATGGTGGGAAGGGCTGCTCTGTCAAACCCCTTTATTCTGTCAGAGATAGAGTTTTTGCTTGCTCAAAATGTAGATATTGCAGATAGTTATCAGTTATCAGGGAGATATAGTCATATCAATTCGTCAAAATCTTTGAAGGATCCTTTATCTGAAATATATTCCAAAATCTACTCTCCTGACGAGGTTTTTTCAGTTATGAAGGAGCTTCTTTCAGATTCTGTGGAGTATTTTGGAGAGGCAACTGCCTGCAAGATGATGAGAAGCCGCCTTGTATGGTTTGTTAAAGGGTGGCCTGGATGCAGTGCATTTCGGCGTAATCTGACCAATATCGAGTCCATGTCTCAAGCAATTGAATTGATTGATGAATATGGATGTTTCCTTATGAGTCAGACAGGATTGGAGATATCAAAAATGCCAAATTATAAAATGAGTGCCGAATCCTAAAATGATAAAAGGCGACCACAAAGGGTCGCCCTGCTCAGATTGATAATCGCAAAAACAAGAGTACATTCTGGCTCAGAGTGCATTCTTGCTATAAAATTATATCCATTTGCCTATTTTTTTTCATACACAGCTGATGCCATAGAGCTGACTCCACCTCTGGGGGTGAATTCACCAACAACCTCCATGTAAAGCGGCTCAAGCATATATACCATATCATCCAAAATCCTGTTGACCACATGTTCATAGAAAATACCAACATTTCGATACTGTAGCAGATAAAATTTAAGAGATTTAAGTTCAACTATTTTCTGATCTGGCCGGTATTTTATGATAATGCTCCCGATATCAGGAAGCCCTGTCATGGGGCATACCGATGTAAATTCAGGCTGTTTGATTGTTATGTCAATGGTTCTTTTTGATTTGTACCCATAATCAATTGGGTCGATCATCTCTTTTTTAATGGTTTCCGGTTTTTCGATGGTATAGTTTATTTTGTATTCATAAGAAGGTTTCATTGTTCTTTTCCTTAAAAAAATAAAAATGTAATGTTAGTATGGCTAACTCCATACTTTACCGTGAAAACAGATCTGCTTTTCATGGTCAGGGATAGCCGAATCCAGCCATGAGCGTTTAGATGACATAAGAATGTCAGAATAAAATTGTGGTATAAGCATAAACAAAATTTTTTACATGTAAGGGCGATTTGTCCATCGCCGAAAGAGCATTCGTCATTCACTGGTTGACACTTTTTCAAATCATTCCTTTATTTTTCAGGCAATCTATTCAAAACAAGCGTTAACGACTCTTTGTGAAATATTAATGATGTGCCTAAAGATGTAAAAAACATCCCTATTCATCTTTAAGTACAAAAATACTTGACAGAATACGATAAATTTCAGATAAAGTAAATTCCTGAGTATACAGATCACCGCATTCACTATAAATACTTAATGCACCATAAATACTTAAATCCCTTTATTAAAAATTAAACATAAACTTCGTCCTCAAGGAACGGGTTGTTTTGTTGTGCATCATTAATATTGAGTTGTATTATGTGATGTTGCAATATGATCATATTGTATTATGGTATGATCTATCGTAAATATTGAAAGTCGGGTGTTTGAAAAAAAATCCTGATTCGGCGGTTAGTTCCGTCTGGTAATCAGTTTGTAGGAAGTTGCATATATTTTTAAGAAAAATTAATGATTTTTTGGTCAAATAAAAACAATAAGGAGAAGAATCAATGAACGATTTTCTTCAGAGTCTAAGAGGCGGTCATAAAGATAAAAGAACTGCAAAGACAAGAAGAGGTTTTGACAACAGCAATTTTAACACCGCCCCTAATTTCCAGAGTCACGGCAATTATCAGGGCACACGAGCCGGAAATATAAAAAGACCTGTAACAAGAGGCTCTGCCCATGTTCATATGCCTGGAGGAGAACATCAACCATCTTACCCCCCCCAACTGGAACCATTAGATGTTATGCTGGAGCTGATGGATGTCTACACAAAAAATCAGGAAATGCTTATTAATGTGAATGAAAAAAGAGTTATTGCTGAGGAGCGCAAGGCCATAGCTCTTGAAGAGATCGCAGAGTATCTTAGAGTTATTACCATGCCATCTTTTAAAGAATCCTTTTCATTTCAACGGACAGCTTCCACTTCGGCGTCTCCTATATCCAAAGATATTGATGGAGATGAGGCGTCTGACCCCATTACATCCGAAGCTCTTGAGGCAAACATTGCTGATAACGAATCCTCTTACGGTGATGTTGTTGATGCTGAAAATGTTGATGCCGAATATATCGATTCCGAGGAGTTTAACAAAAAGAGTGATGACTTCCTGGATGCTGATTATGAAGATGTTGATAGCATGGACGTTGATTCTGAATATGGTAATAAAAAAGATATTGATAAAAGCATTGATGATACCCAGGATGTTGAATTTTCTATGAAACCATCCATTAAAGCTTCTCCACGGGAAGATGAGAAAAAAACAGTAAAGGTTATCAGACGTAAGAAAGCAGATATCAAAGAGTCATCCCCATTCCAAAGATCAAAGATGATAGATATATCTTCTGATATGGATTCAGAGACAGAAGATATATCGGGAAAAGAAGCATCTGAGACACCCGAAGGTACAAATAGATGGCTTTCAGGAAAAAAAGAGGCAATAATTCCACCTCCTGCAGTATCAACAGCAACAGAATCAGAAGGGGGGGCTCTCTTGCTGACAAGAGAAGAGGTTATGGAGATCATACACTCCATGCGTGCCAAGGGAAAAACATTTGATGAGGTTGCACAACATCTTGTGGCTCTTGGACAGCCTACTTTCTCAGGAAGAGGTGATTGGCACGCTCAGACCATACATAGACTCTGCACTAAAAGATCCAACAAATCAAAAAAAGGAAAATAGTAAAGGAGTTTGTGTAGCTTAAACCCCTGAAATCTTGAATTTGTTGCCAATTATGCATTTTACCATGAAAATGCATTCTAATTTTCATGATTCGGGGTCTTCAGAATCTGGGCATGAGGTTTTATTTCAAGGGTTTAAGTTGCAATAATAAGGTGAGGTAAGGTTGGTTCCAAGCGGTTAGTTGTGGTCTGGATCAAGTGTGTTCATGTATTCATCCCACTCTATAGGAAGCATGTGGCGTTTTTTTGTATTGCAATCTTTACAACATGGCACCACATTGTTTTTAACAGATCTGCCGCCCCTTGCAATTGGAACAAGATGATCCATAGTCAGCTCCTTGGGTGGGAAACCTCCTCCGCAGTAGTGACAGATACCTTGTGATCTTCTTCTTTTCCACCACTGGCTGTTCCTCAGCTCTCTTGCCTTCTGCTTTTCATGTTTTTGAATATCTTCGTCCTGCGAAAAATAGAACTCCATATAATTAACCATATATCAGAATTTTTATGTGAAAGTCCCTTGAAGTAGCTGTAATCATGAGACTTACATTTTTTTTGTGCCCATCAGGGCATGGCCGTTATCTCATTGATTCAGTAACCACTTAATATCCGAACTCCTTTAACATATTCTCATTTCTACTCCAGTGTTTTGTCACCTTTACAAGAAGTTTGAGAAGGACTTTTGAACCGGTCATTCTTTCAATATCCTTTCTTGCCTGCTCTCCTATCTTTTTCAGCATCTGCCCCCCTTTACCAATGACAATACCTTTTTGCGAATCCCTGTCAAGGTGTATGCTTGCATGAATTACAATCAGTTTGTTTTCAACCTTGAAAGAGTCAACAGTCACTGCACTGGAGTAGGGTATCTCCATACCTGTGAGTCTGAATATCTTTTCTCTGATCATTTCACCGGCAATGAATTTTTCTGAAAGATCGGTCAGAGTATCTTCAGGAAAAAGCCTTGGACCTTCAGGCAGACACTGCTCAATCTCATCAAGGAGCTCGTTGATCTGAACTCCGTTTTTTGCAGATATGGGCACCACAGCCTTGAAATTGTGCAAAGCCACAGAGTCTTTAATAAGTGGAAGAAGGGTGTTTGGTGCAACAATATCTGTTTTATTGATGGCAAGAATAACTGTTTTGTCTGTTCTCCCGATCTGCTCAATAATGATCTGCTCTGATTCGCTATCCCTTGAGGCAGCATCAATCATAAGCAAAATGGCATCTACGTCCTGAACAGCGGCCAGAGCCTGATCCACTATTTTTCGGTTCAGCAGTGATTTTGCCTTGTGAATTCCCGGAGTATCAACGAAAATGATTTGAGATCCAGGACGTTCCACAACACCAAGAATTCTATCTCTGGTGGTCTGGGGCTTGCTTGATGTAATTGAGATTTTTTCTCCGGTTACTCGGTTGAGCAGAGTTGATTTTCCGGCATTGGGGGCACCCACAATGGCAATGAATCCCGACCTGAATGTTCTATTTTCCATACTTTTATTTTCCATACTTTACCGTTAAAATGGGGCACATTTTTTATATGAAAGTCTTTTTAAATGGGCGTGCCTATTTGACTTTCATTGTTCGTTGTGGCCGGAAGCCAAATCCCGCTCCGGCCGTGCCGGTTATATTAGGGTACGATTGATATACAATCATGTTTGTTTACAATGAACTTGCCGTTTTTTTATGCTATTCTATTGGTGAAAAAGAGTGCCAATTTCTTTGAGTATATCATCTTTTCCCTGCTTTGATGTTGCAGAAAATAAAATAATATCCTCTTTGCTGCACATGAGAAGTTTTGCAATTGCTGCTACGCGGTTAAGCTGCTTTTGACGGGAAAGTTTGTCTGCTTTGGTAAGCACTCTGAGGCATGGGATACCTCTTCCAACAAGCCATTGCATAAGTTGGAACTCCTCTTTTTGCGGCTCTCTTCTTATATCAATAAGAAGTACAACACCCATGAGGTTCTCTCTTTGATTCAGGTATCTCTCAACCATGCCTCCCCACTGGGAACGAATCTTTTTTGAAACTTTGGCATATCCGTACCCCGGCAGATCAACAAAAAAGGAGTTTTCATTGATCTTGAAGAAATTAATCAACTGGGTACAGCCTGGCTTGCCGCTTGTTTTTACAAGGCTTTTTCTGTTGACTAAAGTATTGATAAGAGAGGATTTTCCAACATTGGATCTGCCGGCAAATGCAATTTCCTGAAACTCTGGCTCAGGAAAGTGAGATGGGTTGACAGCACTTTTGACAAATTCAGCCTGTTTAATAATCATATTTTATCTTTTACTATTCAAATAACGTTGAAGCCTGTTCATACCTTCTTCAATATTTTCCATTGAGTTTGCATAGGAAAATCGAATATAACCCTCTCCGCTAGGTCCAAAATCAATCCCTGGAGTAACTCCTACATGGGCATTCTCCAGAATATCCATGGCCAGGGTGTAAGAATCCATAGAGATATGTTTTGCATTTGCAAACACGTAAAACGCTCCGGTAGGCTCAACTGTAATTCCAAGCCCCATATCCCGGAGTCTTTTAATCATGTATTCTCGACGTCTGTTGTAAACAACTCTCATCTCCTGAGTCTCTTTTTTTGCGTTCTTAAGGGCAGATGCACCTGCAATCTGGATTACAGAGTTGGCGGAGATAAAGAAATTCTGTTGAAGCACCTGAAGGGGACGTACAAAATATTCAGGTGTGATAAGATATCCAAGTCGTAGGCCTGTCATGGCAAAGAGCTTGGAAAATCCATTAAAGACAAATGCGTGATCTGTGATTTCAAGGATGGAGTGCTCTTTGCCGCTGTACACAAGTCCGTGATAAATCTCATCAGAGATGATGGCAATGTCATGAGAGTCTGCAAGAGATGATATCTCTTGCATTCTCTGTTTAGACATGACGTTGCCGGTTGGGTTGGATGGAGAATTTATTAAAATAGCCTTTGTTCTTGGGGTTATTTTTGCGGCAATAGCTTCTGGAGTATAAAGAAAACCCTCAGATTCATGCACTTGAACCCTGACTGGAACGCCTTGTGCAAATTTGATAAAATTGGGGTAACAGGCATAGTGAGGATCAGAAATGATAACTTCGTCACCAGGATTAAGCATGGCGGAAAACAGAAGAAACATTGCAGGGGATGTCCCTGATGTCACAAGAATCCTGCCAGGGGTAATATCTACTTCGTAAGTCTCCTTATAATATTCACATATGGCTCTTCTGAGCCTTATATCTCCAAGGCTGTGTGTATAGCTGGTCTCATTACAGGCAAAGGCATTGGCTGCCGCTGTTTTAACGCATTCAGGGGTATCACAGTCAGGCTCTCCGATCTCCAGATGCACGACATGAATACCTTCGGCTTCCATCTCATGGATTTTCTCCATGATCTCCATAACAATAAAAGGCGTAATCTCTTTTGTTCTTTCTGCTGCTGCGATTGGTTTCATATTTATATTTATCACCATTTTTCAAATTAAACAGGCATGGCTATGTTTCAGCCATGCCAAAACATGAAGGCAAGAGTCTATTTTAACATTATCCGGTTTTCAAAAGGCTGCTGCTGTTTTTTTTCCGTCAAACGGTTGGGATATCAGGGATTTGTCCTGCAAAACGCCGATCCTTTTATGGAAAGGCACTGTCTCTTTTTCATACAGAACGCCGGTTGGGATCTTTTCTCCCCACTCCAGCGAGAGCCCAATTGCCGCTGCAAGATCAGAGACGTCATGTGCCGTTGTATCAATGTCATAGACCCGATCTTTATACCACTGATTAGTGTTGATCTTATTGAATGAGACACAGGGCTGGAGAATGTCGATCAATGCAAGGCCTCTATAGTTCATTGCCTGTTTGATAAGACCCGTCAGTTTTTCAGGTTCACCCGAAAATCCCCTTGCCACAAAACCTGCACCTGCCGCAAGAGCAATTGCCAGAGGATTGAAAGGTGAAGATGTTACGCCGCTTTTCTGGATCTTTGTCACCATTCCAAGGGCAGAAGTTGGCGAAGCCTGACCTTTTGTAAGACCATAAACCTGATTGTTGTGTACCATAAGGGTAATATCAATATTTCTTCTGATAGCTGCAAGAAAATGGTTTCCTCCCTCGCCATAGCAATCTCCATCACCTGAATTTACAACGATATTAAGGTCGTGGTTGGCAATTTTAGCACCTGTGGCAACAGGCAAAGCTCTTCCATGAAGGCAGTGTATCATGTTTCCATTCATAAAGTGCGGGGTCTTACCTGCCTGCCCTATGCCAGAGACAAAAAGAATCTTTTCAGGCGGTATATCGAGATCTGCAAATGCTTGTTTCATGGCTTTTTGAATCAGAAAATTGCCGCAGCCCGGACACCATTTGTTTTCAAAATCATTATCATAATCTTTAGGTTCAACCATTTTGCTGTTCCTTATATTGTAATTTTACTGTTCTTGCTCAATATTATATTTTAACATCCCAGTTGGATCATTCTGACCGGGAAGTAAGAAAGCTTCTCATGGATGCTCTTTTTCAGATTGGTTCAACAGAGGCAGTGCTTGCTATCCGGGCAGGACTAAAAGATTCTTCCATCAACGTGCGCATTACAGCTCTTGAGTATCTTGGGCAGCTCAACGACCTGGACAGTATTACAGATGTTCTGGAGATGCTTCAGGATGAGACTGACCCGATGCTGATCACATCGGCTCTTGAGACAGTGCTTCAGATCGGGGATGATGCAAGTATTCATAAGACAATTAAATTTCTTAACCACCATGGTGATATTTTAAAGGTGCATCCGGTTTTTCTGCCAGAGCTTATCAAGCTGGTTTCCAGGTGCGGCACTGTGGAGAATCTTCTTGAGATCATTGCTTTTTTAAACGGAAGGCAGACCTATGCAAAGGATATTGTTCAGGCTATTGGAGATGCACTCAAGCATAACTTGGAGATTATCAGCATACCTGAAATTTTAAACCGTCTTGTTCGTGTTGTAAAAGATAGCGATGAAAATGAGGGGGTAAGGTATTCTGCGGCTGAGCTTCTCTTAAGTGAAGAAAGCTTTTCTGACAGCTCTCTGCTGTATGAGTTGGGTGAATATCTGATTAAAGATCATTCAATGGTACATGCTGGTATCCGTTTTCTTTCAAAGTCAGGAACGAAAGATAGCCAGGAATTAATCAAGAGTGTTCTGGCAACAACAAAAGACCATGATATCAGAGAACAGTGTGAAGAGTTAATTTATACAAAATAGTGATTGCAAAGCTTGGGTTCATACCCCGCCCCTTGGGGGGAGCTTCATTTCTTATTGACTATTAAATCAACAAGTTGGCGAAATGCCCTCTCAAAGGGCGTTAATTTAAAGGTAAGATACCTGATATGCAGAAAAAAACGTCCCAATCCATGAACATCAATGAATTTGAGGTGTTGACAGGATTTATCTATCGCAAGACCGGTATCCGTCTGGAATCCCAAAAACTCTATTTTCTCAGCACGCGTATCAATAAGCGTATTGAGAGCATCAAGGCAGAATCTGTCTCCGATTATATCAGAATCCTTCGTTTCGGAGATCCCGGTGGCAGAGAGTTTCAGGAGCTGATCAATTTGCTGACGGTAAATGAGACCTATTTTTTCAGAGATTTTCCTCAACTTCAGGCATTTGCCGAGCAATCTCTTGATGAGGTTATCACCCGCAAGATGGCAGAAAAAGATCGAAAACTCAAGATCTGGTCTGCCCCATGCTCCAGTGGAGAAGAACCCTATACATTGGCCATTATTCTCCATGCCATGTTGGACAATATCAATGCGTGGGAAGTTGAGATCATTGCAAGCGATATTGATCAGACCATTCTTGGCAAGGCCCGTAAAGGTATCTATGACGAGCGTCGTCTGCGGGATATGCCTCCTGAATATCTGACCCGTTTTTTTGACCGCAAGAGTGATAAACTATATCAGGTCAAGCCTGAGATCAAAAAAATGGTCAAATTTGAGCACGTCAATCTTTCGGAAAGTAACGAT
>JADGBC010000071.1 GCA_015231705.1 Desulfamplus sp.
ATGCCAACTGACGATTCAAGGTTCTAATTCTGTCAACACCAGCATAAGCTGCTTTTTTTCTTACCCACTCATCCACAAACCCAAGGCTGTCAAGTTTTTTAACAGCAAACTCCTTAACTGCACTGGAGCCATCTTCAACAACTTTCTGGAGAGCCTTCATCTCTGTCTTTTTTACAAGTTTTGAAAGAAGATCAAGTTTGCCTGTTTTGATAATGCTCTGGCTGTCAGTTATGATCTCAGGAAATGATATACCCATTGTAATGGCAATGTCTGCAAATCTGTCCAACCTTGAATCCAGATTATGTTCCATCACTTCAGGTAGAATGAGTGCATTGGCAAGGCCGTGAGGAATATGATACACCCCGCCAAGAGCATGTGAGATACCATGAACCATACCAACCATTGAGTGCGAAAATGCAACTCCCGCAAGAAAACTGCCGATCAACATGGCACCTCTTGCTTCAATATCCTGGGGTTTGGCACATGCAATCAGAATATTTTCCGAGATAAGTTTGATGGCATGTAGAGCAAGAGCATCAGAGGCTGGCGACCACTCTTTATCAACATAGGCTTCAATTGCATGAACCAATGCGTCCATACCGGTAGATGCGGTAAGTTTTCCAGGTAGAGATAGCGTAAGCTCAGGATCAAGAATGGCAAGTTGGGGCAAAAATTGCTCTTCTGCAAACGGCAGCTTAACATTGTTGTCAGGGTCTGCAATGACAGCCACCTTTGTGACTTCTGAGCCTGTTCCGGCAGTTGTGGGGATGATAATGGAAGGGAAGAGAAGGTCACTGGTATCAAGGAGATAGGCTCCCATATGATCTTCAACCTTTCCACCTTTTTTCATAACAAGATTGGCTACTTTTGCAGTGTCAATAACACTGCCACCACCAACTGCAATTACCATGTCACAGTTATTGGCAACTCCTTGGGCAGCACAATCTTGAACAGTCTTCAGGGTTGAATTTGGAGGTACATTGTCAAATACAGATACAATTTCAATCTCAGTGTTCTTGAATCCTTTTTTGACTTTTTCAACAGGCCCTGCCTCGGCCAAAATGGCGTCAGTGACTAACAATGCTCTTCTTTTACCAAATCGTGCAACAGACTTTTCAATATTACCGATAATTCCAGCACCATAAACTAATTTTGTGGGAAGTGAAAATTCAAAATATTCAGGAAGCATTGTTTTCTCCTTTTTTCATAAAAAGTTGTTGTGTGAAGGGAAAATGTCTCTTAACAGCTTACGGGCATTATTATACCCTTCGGCCATGAGAGCATTGGCCTGCTTAGGTGTAAAATTTAATAAAGAGGGAATACCAAGCATTTTTGATGGGGCAATGGTGATAATTCTCGGAGTTTTTCGCGTCTGATCAGGCTCTGTAGGATTTAATAGAGGATCTGTGTTCATATTTAATGCAGAATTTTTGATCATATTTTTTTTTCTTAAATAGCTGGATCCAGGCACAACTTCATCTATTTTCGGGCTGCCATACCCCATTAGGGTACTCTGATACGAGGAGACTAGAGACTGCTCCATCAGATGTTCTCCTGCATCCATAAGGCTTTTGGGTTCTGGAAGCCTAAGTGCATGCCCCACAGGTGAAAGTGGTACCACAATAATTTCATCCATACCGCGTGCAAGAGCTGGCAGCAGAGGAATATCGGCCATAATGCCACCATCCCAGTAAGGGACTCCGTCAATCATCTGAGAGGGAAAAATAATAGGCATGGCACCGGAGGCCATAATATGATCAATGGTGATTTCGTTCTGATTAAAAAATTCAGGGATAGCCGTATGAAGGTTTACTGCAGATATGATGATCTCAATGGTGCTTTTTTTCAATCTGCCAAGATCAACCAAGGATTGCAGCATATCTTTGAATGGGGTTGTATCCATAAGCGGAACCAGCTGTTTTTTCAGCACTATATTTGCAACAAAGTCAAGTAGCTTAAGACTGTATATTTCTCGCCTTCCTGATTTTGTCCAGATATCAGAGAGCTGTTCTACGGTAAGACCGCAACCTATTGCAACCGCATTTATGGCACCGACAGAGGTGCCGCAGATCATATTAGGAGACCAGTTTATCTCCTGAAGATACTTCCATACTCCGACCTGAAAGGATCCTCTTGATCCGCCTCCTGATAAAATCAATGCTCTTTTCATATCGTCACGTCACGTTTGATTAAAATATGTCACGGGAGTTTATCTGTCAAACTTAGCAGTATCCCAGATTTCATTATGCCATGCTATCTCTCTATCATGGATAGTTTCTATAAAGTAGTCGATGTTTTTGATCTGCCTGAAAGCTGTATATCCCTGGTATATAAAGTCAACTACAGGTTTTATTCTGAAAAAGTATGCCGCTTTTTTTACAGTATTGAGTGAGAGTGCAACAATCCATTTCTGACTGAGTCTATGGAATATCTGTGTCACTTCAGTACTCAAATTAATTTGATACAGCCGTTGGTCATAGTTATCAAGAGATCTGTAAATCTGTTTGTATTGCTTCATGGTCATATCAGTTCCGATGCCGAGATCTATCATTTTATGAACCATCTGATTATCAAGTCCATCACTTAGTTCATGAAGTTCAATAACTCTTGAAACAGCAGAAACCATTCCAGCATAAACCTTGCCATCCAATGCCTTGTGGAGTTTTTTTATACCTTCATCCCGAAAGGTAAAGTCCTCAGGAGCATAGAGTCGGTTAAAGAAAAAATCGCCCATCAGGTCATACTGGGGGTCGCTTTTGATATCGTGATAAGTTGAATTAAGGCGGTTAGACTGAAATTGTTGAAGAGCACGCTTTAATTGAAGAAACATATCTCCATTAACAGCATGGTCACCCCTGTTGGTTGTTGTGTCAGAACTATAATCCGTCTCTTTTTCCATTTTCATTATTTGCTGATCCTGAATAGTTTATAGCGGTTTGCTCTCTTGCTTGTTTTGTTGCGATTCAAGCTCCTCAATTTTTTTCTCCAGACCACTTATCCTTTCTGTAAGATTTGCAAACTGATCCCTTGTAGCAAGGTTCATAACGCTTAAAACTTCGTTGATTCTTTTGTCAACCATTTCAGATATCCATTGTTTCAAGGATGAGGTAAAGCCCATAATCTCCTTTTTGAGGCGACTGCCTTCTATTCTGGAAATTTCATTGTTCTTCACAAGTCCTTTTAGCATATAATCAAGCTCATCCTCAGCAAGGGTAAAGGCATTCTGCCAGATGGAGAAGTATTTTTTAGCGTAATCGGTAAGGGCTCCACTGCCCTTGCGAAAGAGTTGAATCAGGAGGCTGGAAGAGAGAGATGCATCAGCCTCTCCAGAATCTCTTCCCATCAAGCTGGATACAATCGAAGAGGTAAGATCCTCACCGCTCTCATTGTCAATGATGGAAACATCCTTGCCAGATTTTATCATACTGGAAATATGTTTCATCGTGACATATTTTTTTTCGGTTGTATCGTATAATTTGCGATTAGCATATTTTTTTATCAGGTGCATCTTTTTCTCCGATCAGACTTTTTTTTTCAGCCGTTTTTTGACGCTTTTTCTCTCTACGGTTTTTTTCCTGGTACTCTTTTTTATAGAATTTGGTTCCTGTTCAAAAGAAATTTTTTTTTTGACCTCGGAATCAGGGATGGATTCCGACTCAGACTCTGAGATTGCTTCTTCTTGTTCAAAGCCAGATGTTTTCTCTTCAGGTTTCGGTGTTGTTATTTCAGAGTCAACAATAGTATCGTCAGAATCCGATGTTATAGCCTTAGAGTCTGTTGCTACCTCTTCAGTGTCAGATGTTTTTTGCTCAGATGTTGTTTCTGGTTCAGACAAAGTTTCTGATTTTGATTCTCTGTCAGATTCTGGTGGTACGATATCTGTTTTTGATTCTATGCCGGATTCTGATAATTCGGTATTTGATTTTGTACCAAATTCTGGTGGTAACGGTCTCTTATCGTGTACTGCATCAAAGATTTTTGGATCACTATTTTTAACACTAAGTGTATCAATTTTTTGGTTAATGGCTTTTATATTTAGATTGAGTTCTGCAATCTGATCTCGTGTTGGAAGGTTTATAACGTCCAAGACCTTATTAATGCGTCTATCAATAACGTCAGATACCCAATTTCTCATGGCATCTGTATTTAAAAAACGATCTATTTTCAGGAAATCAGCGGTTCCCTTATGTACTACTGTCTCTGTTGCAGTGGCAGAATAGGACTCTTCTGAATCCGTTATTTTCCCAGAATCTGGCGGGTCTTTTTTTTCAGAGTCTATTCTTTTTGAGTCCCGTCTACCAGCATATTGAGCAATTATAGCTTCTGTAATCTCTTCTCCGGTGGTGGTCAGTGTAACTTTGATCTGCTCCCCTTTTTTTATAAGTTCCTTGATTCGATCCGCTTTAATATATCTTCTGTTGATTGCGTCAAAAAATCTGCCATTGGAATATTTTTTGATGTCAAGCATAATTGACTCCTTAAATAACAGTTACGGCACCAGAAACTGACAGGTTCCGGTGCCATAACCAAATTTAGTTGATGGATCATAACTGTTGCGTATTTACTTCCATGTGCCTATGTTGACAAACCAAAGTCTTCTCCTGACCTGCTGACAACAGTTGAGTTGCTGTTATATATCAGGCAGCAGAAGCCTGTCCAGTCAAAGAATCAACCTTTCTGTTCACGCTGTCAATACCTTTTATAAGCTCCTCAACCTCTTTTTTGCTTGGCAAATTGAGCATTGAAGGAAACTTTTCAATGGTGCTGTTCATTTTTTCTTCAATTGATTTTTTGAATGCTATTTTATCAAGGGCTTTTTTGCCGGCATCAATCAGCTCTTTTTTAGCAAGTTCAGCATCTTTTTCAATATTCTCAATAATTTTCTTCCCGTTCTCTTTATATTCTTCAAACTTCCTGGTAGTATCTGTCTTGGCATCCTTGACTATATCACCCATCACTTTGAAAGGGCTGTTCTTAACTTTTTCTGTAAACTCTTTTGTCTTGTCTTTAAGTTCATCATATTTTTTGATAGAGTCAGATTTAAGAGTCTTGACAGCCTTTGTTCCATCGTCGATAAGTGCATCTATTTTTTTCAGAGGATCAGCATTAAGATCTTTCATAAAACCACGCCCTGTCTCAACCGGTTTCTTTACATATTTTTCATTATAGGTATCTAAGCGTTGTTTGATAGACTCACGAGTCTCCTGAACAGCTTTTAATGTATAATACTTTGACTCGCAGTTTTTTTCACTGCAAATTGTGGTTGTATTCTCTGTTGCTGCAGTGTCGGTAGTGGAGTTTTCCAAAGTTGTATTGTCTGCCATGTTTTTTTTGTTCTCATTGATTGCGTCCATTTTAAATCTCCTTTTTTAAAAATATTATTTAAAAATTTGTTGCACTATCCAGTATTATTTTCTATAACAGATTAATCTTCATAACGCACTGTGTCATTTGATTTGGAATATGATGCATTGCGTTATGAATGTCAAGAGAAATATTATTTTTTTTTTGATATTATTTATGGGGGCTTGAACCTAATTTTAATATCTTATATATCACTTATAATTCACTGAATTTTTAATATTTCAAACAATTAGGTATCCTCAATATTAACCTGTTTGCACTTTTTAAAGTTGTTCTTCGCTTCCAGCGAATTATTCCCCTAAAGTGCCAACTATTTTTCAGGCAATATGAAGGACTACAAACATTTATATATTTAGCTTATCAGGAGGAAAAATATGTCCGAAACCATGACAAATGCTGACAATTTCTGGCTCTGTATGGATGACCCTGTCAATCTGATGGTAATAACCGGAGTAATGGAATTTGAAGAGCCTCTTGAGTACAACAGACTCTATGCCACTATTGATACACGCCTTGCCTGCTTTCCAAGATTCAAAAAAAAGGTTGAACGACCTTTTTCAGGTATTGGTGCAGGGAAATGGGTTACAGACAAAAATTTTGATCTTCGATCCCATATTCACCGGATCGGACTGCCGGCGTCGGGAGAGAAAAGCGATTTGCAGGAGGTCATCAGTGCACTACAGACCAAGTCGCTTGATTATAACAAACCTCTGTGGGATATCTATCTGATTGAAAATTATGGAAAAGGGTGTGCTCTATTTTTTAGAATTCATCACTGCATGGCTGATGGCATTGCTCTTGTCCATGTTATATTATCTACTGCTGACACTGATCCAAATGCCCCATGGCCTGATATAAAGCCCAAGCCATCTAAAAGACCTTCTGATTTTGCACCGCTCTTTGTCTTGAATTCCATGATGGACGGTGCAAAAGATATGATCAACACTGGCCAAAAAATCGGTAAAACTGTTATAAAAGAGATTGAAAAAATAGTTACTAAACCTGGTTATGTTAAGGGGCTTGGGAAATTTTCCGCAAGCATATCATCAGATGCGGCAAAGGTGCTGTCAAAATATACAATTATGCCTTCTGACCCCCCAACTGCATTTAAGGGTAAGCTTGGAGTTCAGAAACGCATGATATGGACAAAACCTATCCCTCTGGATAAAATCAAGACCGTTGGAAAAGCTATAAGTGCCACTACGCTAAACGATGTGTTGATTGCCACTGTGACCGGTGCCATGCGCCGTTACCTGAAAACCAGAAATACCCCTGTCAACGAACTGGATCTCCATGTAGCTGTTCCTGTAAATGTCAGAAAACCTGGTACAGAGTTTGAGCTTGGAAACAAATTCAGCCTGGTTTTCTTAAGGCTCCCCATCTATCTTGAGGACCCTGTTCTCAGATTGAAAGAGGTTAAAAGGCGTATGGATCAACTTAAAGTATCCCCTGACCCATACATCAATTTTGGACTGTTGACTACCATTGGAGCACTTCCTGCAACTATTGCACAGAAAGTGGCACAGTTGTTTGGCAATAAGGCTTCAGGAGTTCTTACCAATGTACCAGGGCCCAGAGAATCTCTCTATTTTGCAGGGAAGAAAATCGCGAATTTAATGTTCTGGGTGCCAAGATCCGGTATGATTGGACTGGGTATAAGTATTATGAGCTATAATGGCAATGTGACCATAGGCATTGCCTGCGATGATGGTTTAATGCCTGATCCGGAAACACTTCTTCAGGGAGTTGAACAAGAATTCAATGAACTGATCGACCTTGTCCAATCAGGAAAAATTTATGATGACCCTCTGGTAATCAATGACAGATATGAAGAGGCTCAACAAGCAAAAATGTTTCACGAATCAGAGTTATCAGAAGAGGCAGATCCATCATATGAGATCAACTCTGCATCTGAACATAAAAAGAGAGAAAACTCCGAGCCGGTTCAATGTAAAGCCATAACAAAAGAGGGGAAGCAATGCTCCAAAACAGCAACAGAAGAATCCAGATACTGCCATCTCCACCAGAGTCATAAAGAGCAGGATAGCCTTTTAAAGGATGTGGAACAGATAATGAAAGAGCTTGCAAGTTGATCACTATAGAAAAAAATGGTCATGATGAAAGATTTCAGCCTGTTTCAGAAAATGTTCCAGGCAGATTTTATGTAGATACAAGATGCATAGGATGTTCTGTCTGCACCGAGATTGCACCTGACCATTTTGCAACCAATCATGACGAAGGCTACGAATATGTTTACAGTCAGCCCTCAGGTGAAGCTGAGGTCCGACTCTGCAATGAAGCTATGGAAATCTGTCCGGTGAATGCCATTGGAAAAAGGATATGAATATAAAATATAAGCAGTTACTGCATGATAAAAAATATAGGTAGTTACTACAATTATTGTCAGATGGTGCAATTATTGTTGGATGGAAATTCCTGAGCGATAAAAAACAGTAATAACATGGGGAGGATATATTGAAACAGATCGTCAGTATCAATCTTGGATCAAATAAAGATGATTATGAATTTGAGACCGAATTTCTTGGGCAGGAGTTCAACATCAAACGCTTTGGTGTTAACGGGGATATGGAAAAGGCCGCTCAGTTGCTGCTGCACTGGGATAAAGAGGCAGATGCCATAGGTATCGGCGGTGTTAAATTTCCCTATGGTATGGGTCCTCGGTATCTTAAGAAGAAGCACCATGATAAACTCAATGATCTTGGAGACAAGATAACAACACCTGTTACAACTGGTCATGATCTTAGAAATGTCTCAATGGAGTGGTGTCTCAGGTTTGTAAACCACAAATTTCCAGACTATTTTAAAAATGCGAAAGTGCTATTTATGTCCGGTATGACAAGTTACAGGATTGCCAAAGTAATGTCTGAATATACGGATAACTTGACCTTTGCAGATCCTGTGCTTGAAAACGGAATATCAAAATTTATAAACTCCTTCACAGGGCTTGAAAAATATGCCCAGGGAAGCCACGAAATTCTCCAGTGGCTTCCAAGTAAAAGACTTGCATCTTCAGTAATCCCGACTCGTGCCTGGAATGACTACATAATGCGTCGTGCAATGCAAAAAGCTGATGTCATAGTTATCCCTGCATATGATTTTTATGAGTATATAGGCAAGGCGACTCTTGAAGAGCTTGGCGGCAAGACAATTATCACATCTACGGTCACAGATGAAAAGGTGGAGTTTTTTAAAGAGAGAGGAGTTAATGTAATCATTGACACCACTCCCAAAATACTGGAACGAGTGGTAGGGCCAAATGTCCTTGAGGCACTTATCATCGCATCATTAGAGAGAAAGAGAAATCAGATCAGGTCTGATGATCTTCTTGAAATTATCAGTACCCAGAAAATGGATCCCCGCATTGTCTATCCATCCGGAAAAGAAAAAAGGATAAACAGGTTTGCCTTTGTTATCCACCCTCTGTCTAAAGAGTTCCTGAAAAAAGACAAACTTGTTAATACGATGTCCGGATTTGCCCCTCCAGCATTCCTGGATGCGGTTGAAAAAGTTGTGGCGTATGCTCCTCCTTGGGTATACTCGCGTGTAACCGGTGTAAAGTCTCCGACCGGTGCTGAAACTGAAGGCTGGCTGATAACCATTGGTGGTACACCAAAACAGATGCTTGCCCATGACCCTGAGTTTACATACAAACGCCTTCTTCAGGCAGCCAGGATGGCAAAACGTATGGGTGCCCAGATCATGGGACTTGGTGCATTTACAAAAGTTGTGGGGGATGCTGGTGTTACTGTAGCTAAAAAAGCTGAACTGCCTATAACAACCGGTAACAGCTACAGTGCATCAGGTGCTCTTTGGGCTGCGGCTGACGCTGTGAGACGAATGGGTTTGATCGAGGTGGATACAGGAAAAAAAATAAAGGCCAAAACAATGGTTCTTGGTGCATCAGGAGCAATTGGTTCGGTCTGCTGCCGCCTGCTTGCAAAAGCATTTGATGAGGTCTATCTGGGGGGAAGAAATACTGCAAAACTTATGGCTTTGCAGCAATCCATATTAGATGAAACTCCTGATGTAAAACTCAAGATAACAACTAATCCCGATAAATATCTTCATGAAATGGATGTTATTGTTACAGCAACATCAGGTGCAGGCAAAAAGATTTTAGATATCACAAAGGTAAAACCAGGATGTGTCATAACCGATGTCGCCCGTCCATTGGATCTGCCTGCCAAAGAGGTTGCAAAAAGACCTGATGTGCTTGTGATTGAATCTGGAGAGATTGAACTTCCAGGCAACCCTGAAATGAAAAATATCGGCCTTCCTCCAAAGGTAGTGTATGCCTGTCTTGCAGAGACCATAGTACTTGCTCTGGAAGGGCGGTATGAAATATTTACCATAGGTCGTGATATTGAGTGGGAAAAAGTAAGGGAGATATATAAACTCGGTCTGAAACACGGCATGAAACTTGCTGCAATTTCTGGTGTAAATGGAGTTTTTACAGATGAGGATATCTTAAAGGTAAAAGAACTTGCACTGGAAGCCAGAAAAACATGGAATTCCGGAGTTTCGACCGTTAAATCCAGTACAACTGCAAAAAAAATCCCCAAGACCGAAACTTCAGCACTTGAAGATGAAGACTCGATTGAAACCTCCGATAATCTCCATGACAAGTCTGATGGTGGCTTTGATGATGTTTCCAGCCAGACCGGCAAAGCATCTGAAGATGCGATGCAAAATAACACCTATACAGATGCTGGTGTTTCCTCAGACATAGCAGATGAAAAAAAAACTATGTCCGAGGATGTGTCAGAAGATATAGATCAAAGCGAAACATCTTCCAAAGATATGGCTCAGACATAAAATACCTATGCAGGAGTCGCCAATACCATTTCCGAAGAAATTTAAAATCCTATCATTGAACCACAACTTTAGTATCAACATATCAGGAGGAGTTCAACCTTGAAACATATTACAAACATAAGTCTTGGACCGGCAAGCGATAACTATCAGATAGAAACAGAATTTCTAGGGCAAAAATTTTTGATCAAGCGTTTTGGAACTGATGGTGATTTGAAAAAAGCTGAAGATCTTCTGTTGATGTGGAATAAAAAAGCAGATGTCATCTCATTGAGTGCCATCAAATACCTTTATGGCAAGGGTTCCAGAACTATAATGAACAGAGATCTGAAAAATCTGCTTAAGGTCGCTAACTCCCTTACCACACCTGTGACAACCGGAGAGACCCTTCGTAGGGTCAGCCACGAGTGGTGTATTCGCCATGCCCAGTTTCAACTGGGGAACAATTTTTTTACCAACTCAAGGGTTCTGTTCTGCTCTGGTATGCAAAGTGAAAAAATTGCAAATGTAATTATGGAATACACAGACAACGTTGTTTTTGCAGATCCTCTGTTTGAAAATGGTATTCCAAAACTTTTGACATCCTTAGAGGCTCTTAACCAGTATGCCAATCGTATCCATCGCCCTTTAAGCTGGATTCCTGGAAAAAATTTTCTGTCTGAACAGAAGCAGGTCAAGATGGTCAACTCTTTTGTGCTTAAGCGTGCTGTTAAGAGTGCAACAGTTATTGTAATTCCATATGGTGACTTCCACGATTATATCGATTGCTTCAGCGAAGGAGAGCTTGCGGACAAAGTTGTTATAACCACCACTGCATACGAAGACAGAATAGAGACTCTTATGGAGAAAGGTGTCTCCATGATCATTGACACCACCCCTAAGATCATTGACCGTGTGGTGGGAGTTGCTGTTCAGGAGGCTCTTATGGTTTGTGCTCTTGATATTCCCAAAACTTCGGGGCTTAAGGATGATCTGCTTGAGGTTATAAGTGAACAGAACATGGAGCCAAGAATTATATATCCTCAGGATAAAAAGAGACGAATCAACCGCTTTGCCTATCTTGTCCATCCTCTTTCGCAAGACGATCTTAAAAAATTCAAACCGCTGGATCTTCTTGCCGAAGTTGCACCAATTACAATGGGGCCGGTAGAGAAAATCATGGCATTTGCTCCACCATTTATTTATTCAAAAGTGACTGGGATAAAATCACCAGCCGGAGTGGAAGCGGAAGGTTGGCTCATCAGCCTTGGAGAGACTCCGGAACAGATGCAGGCCCACACTCCCGAATTCACAACCAAACGGATACTTCAGGCTGCGGAAAAAGCAAAATCTCTTGGTGCTCAGGTTATGGGCATAAGCATGCTGCCCAAAAACCTTGAAGGTACAAGTGTGGATATCGGCAAGTATGCGGCACTGCCCGTAACAACAGGGAACAGCTATACAGCCTCCACAGCACTCTGGGCCTCTGCCGAGGCTGTGCGCCAGATGGGTATTGTTTCGCTTAAAAACGATAAGATCCTCAAAGCCAAAACCATGGTCATTGGTGCTACCGGTTCTGTAGGCTCAATATGTGCAAGGCTTCTTGCCACAGCTTTTGAAGAGGTATACCTTGTAAGTCGTAATATGGCAAAACTACTAACAATACAGGAGATGATCCTGCAGGAAAATCCCGATGTCGTAGTGAATGTCTCTACAAGGACAGATACAAATATTGATAATATGGATGTGATTGTCACTGCAAGCTCAAGCATTGAGAAGCCCTTTGATATTATGAGGGTGAAACCAGGATGTGTTATTACCGATATAACCCGCCCAATGATTTTTTCTAAGGAGGAGGCTGCAAAACGTCAGGACGTGCTTATTATAACAGGAGGGGAGATCCTTCTTCCTGGGGACAATATTGAGATGAAAGATATAGGCCTGCCTCCTAAAGCTGTATACGCAGGGCTTGCTGAAACCATTATTCTCGCACTTGAAGGGAGATTTGAAGACTTCACTACTGGCAGCAACACAGAGTGGAAAAAGGTAAAAGAGATTTACAAACTGGGTCTTAAACATGGCATGAATTTATCTGCCATATCCGGCGTTAACGGTGTTATCACCAAAGATGATATTGCAAGGGTAAAAGAATTTGCTCTTAAAAAAAATAAAAAAAATGAAATCAATTGAAAATATAATCAAGCTGAAAAGATCTGTAACCCGTTTGATTGTCAATGATATACCCGCAAGAATTATCAATGCGGGTTACAACACTTACAGCAAAATTTACCAGGGCCAACTCAGTCTTGGTCTTCCGGTATCCAGGGAGCTTGTACACAGTCACCGTGAAATGAAAATCAATGCCGTGGGAAAGCTTGCCTTAAGCCTTTACCATATTTTCAAACACGCTACCGGAGAGACAATACCAAGAGATCAGATAAAGGCCGTTATTGGTGAAGATCTTGCAAAAGGCAGGATCAAATTAACTGAAAATGTGATCCTGCTTAATATCAAAAGCCTTACCTATCTTACGCTGAGACGGTTTCACATTGATCAATCTTTTCTGCAACCTATTTTAGATGAGGCTGGCAGAAGATATATTCTTAAAGAGTCATTTAAATTAGACAGGCAGCCGGTCTATTTTGAAAGCGAAATAAATGAGAGGGAGAGCAACGGTAGAGGAGACTACGCAACGGTTTTTTACCGCACTTTTACCGAAGAGGGAAAAGAGATCCGATTCCAACGGTTAGCAAGCATGGAAGATGTTACTGCCGGAGACTCACGACCATCAGTAGTGCTTGTACCTGGCTTTGCCAACAACAGCAACTGCTTTAATTTAAGCAACCACTACTCAATGTCAATGGATCTTGCTGACGCAAGCATGTGGGTATATATGTTTGATCCACGGGGAATGGGAATTAACAACGGAAGGTTTGACCCTTACTATACAGTAGATACCCTCATTGATTATGATCTTCCGGCTGTTCTTAAATTTTCCTACACAAAAAGCTGCGGTAAACCATCTGTTCTGGTAGGGCACAGCATGGGTGGAATGGTTTCTGAAAGCATGGTGCTCAACTGGGGATTGAGTCTTAATTATGAAAAGCTCAATTTTCTCTCCTCCAAAGAAAAAAGATCATTGGCCAAGGTTCTTCCTTCAAAAACCGAAGCTAAAAATAACATAAAAATGGTCAAAGCCATTATCTCTCTTGGATCTCCAAAATTTTTTGACAAGACATCACATGTATTTTTTCCAGCGGCATTGTGGCTTAACCATCTGACCAGAATTTTAAGGCTTTCTTATCTGCCGGTTCAGGAAGTCTCCCGCGTGGTTACAGATCTGCCCATTATCAAGGATATCACCCGTCTTATCTATAACAACAACATAGGTGAGCTCAATTTTCTAATTGAACCTGAAAATCATAAGGATGATAAATTTTTTATTGAGCGTTACCTGAAAACTGCAACAGAGTCCATTCCTCTTGGTATTGGATTCCAGCTTCTACGTTCGGTATATGATGAAACCGGTTTTAAACGGATGGATAACAGCAATCTTAACTACTCTGACTGCTTTGCCTTTTTTCCAGAAGAAATTCCTCTTTTCCATTTCTGGGGCTCTAAAGATCACCTTGCACCTGTTGATAATATCAAGTATTCACAGTTTTATCCGCATAAACATAAAAAAGTTTACAGGATTGATAGTGTAGATGACCTTAAGAAGGTTGAAATTACAGATGAAAAAAGCCAACTGATCGACTTTGTCATTGAAGGTGCAAGTCACATTGACCTGCTTTACGGAAAAATTGCAAGAGAGATTCTCTATCCTTTATACGAGCAGATCATTGAAACTGTCTGGGGAGGATGGACTTATGAACAGAGTCCTTTAAAATCTTGTGACAACAGTTTTTTTGAACTGCCCCAAGAGAGTATTGACAAGCCATTGCGTGATAAATTGATAGAGGTGCCTGCCCAATCCGAATTGTCCAAAGTTCTTCACCAGCTATCAGAGAAGATGCTGCTTGAGCTTCCAGAAGAACCAGATGAAAAACTTAGTCCTTTAGATTTAATTGAAGTTAATTCTCTCCCTCCTGATAAAATTGACAGAAGACGTGGTACATCTAATGTTGTCAGCAAAATAATCGAGTCTGCTGACAAAGCCCGCAATCAAATCGAGTCTGCTGACAAAGCCCGCAATCAAATCGAGCCTGCTGACAAAGCCCGCAATCAAATCGAGCCTGCTGACAAAGCCTGCGATCAAATCGAGCCTGCTGACAAAGCCCGCAATCAAATCGAGCCTGCTGATAAAGCCTGCGATCAAATCGAGCCAACTACCCTCAACCAGTCAGACCCAGCCGATGAGAGAACAAACACATTCCAACTGCCTGAGAAAGTCAATGGCGATTCCTTTAAGTTTGATAAAACCAGCATTACACCGCGATCGCCTGATAAAATTAATGACGTCTTTCGGGGGAATGACAATATTCGCTCAATATTCAAGTCTCAAAATAAAATTGAGACAGATACATGCGACAATGACCGTATATTCAAACTATGCTGAATCTAAGAAGTATCGGCATTATCGGAAAAACCTACCGGCATGTAAACCGGTATCGACAGATATTGACCATTCTATTCAGGTATGGATTCGACAATATCATTGATATCCTGAAGATCGACCAGTACCTTGAGGTCGGTCTTCAGATGATATCAAGAAACAAACGTGAAAGGGTTGAAAAACTCACCCCACAGGAGAGGGTTAGGCTTATATTTGAAGAGCTTGGCCCCACCTTTATCAAATTTGGACAGATTCTCTCCACAAGACCCGACCTTATCCCTCTGCCTTTTATTCATGAACTGGAAAAACTTCAGGACAATGTGCCTGCTTTTGGCTTTTCCAAAGTCAAATCTATTATTAAATCTGAATTCAAATCAAATTCTATTTTTTTTCAGCCTGATATCAATAGTGTTGGATACAAAAATGATGATATATTTAAAGCTGACAGCAATAAATCTGAAACCAGCGAACAAGAGTCTGAATCCATCAAGCAGGAATCCAGCAGAAAATTCACCAAAAACAGCTTTCAATTCATTGGCAGCCCTTTTGAATCCATTGAAGAGACACCTTTTGCCTCAGCCTCAATTGGTCAGGTTCATCGTGCAATTTTAAGAAACGGAAAAAAAGTTGCCGTTAAAATTCAGCGCCCGGGGATCAAGAAACTTATTGCTGTTGATCTGGAGATACTTTTGCACCTTGCAACTCTCATGGAACACAACATTGAGGATCTCTCTTTTTTCAAGCCTGTTAAAATTGTTCAAGAATTTGCCGCAACTTTGGAAAAGGAGCTTGATTACACTCTTGAAGCATCAAGTATGTTGAGGGTTGCAAGACAATTTTTGTTCACTCCTGGAATCTATATTCCAAAAGTATATATGGAACAGACCACCTGCTCGATACTTACCATGGAATATGTGGAGGGTATCAAGATATCTGAAGTAGATATTCTTGATGCAAAGGGGTATGACAGAAAACTTCTGACACAGAGGGGGGCCGATTTTATCCTGACACAGGTGCTGGAGCATGGTTTTTTTCACGGAGATCTCCATCCTGGAAACATTTTTGTTCTGCCGGATAATGTTCTGTGTCCAGTCGATTTTGGCATCATGGGTTTTGTTGACCAATACTCACGGGAGGTCTTTATTGATATCATTGCAAGTACCGTTATGCAGAACACCCCACAGGTAAGCCGTCTTCTGCTTGAACTTACCGATTACGATGAAGAGCCGGATCTAAGGGCACTGGAAAAAGATATCGCGGGATTTACCGGCCACTACCTAAGCGGTACTGCACTAAAAGATATAAACATGGGAAAAATGCTTCAAGATATTGTCCAGATCGCTTTGAACCACAGGCTTAGGCTCTATCCGGAAACTTTTCTCATGCTCAAGGCATTTACTGCGGTGGAAGGGGTTGCACAGATGATGTATCCCGGGTTTGATATGGTAAGTCATGCTGCTCCGTACATCAAAAAAGCAAAAGCCTCAAGATTCTCTCCTGCAAGAATATCTGATGACATGAGCCGTATATCTTCTGAGTCCATAAAGCTGCTTCAAAGCATTCCAAGAGAGTCTCTTGCCAT
The DNA here is from genome assembly GCA_015231705.1 of Desulfamplus sp. Taxonomy (GTDB): domain Bacteria; phylum Desulfobacterota; class Desulfobacteria; order Desulfobacterales; family Desulfobacteraceae; genus Desulfamplus. The sequence continues at coordinate 16,314 of JADGBC010000071.1, forward strand.
TATTCGCCAGTTGCGAAAAGGTAAACTCACAATTGGCTTTGATGTTCAAAGGCTTGAAAAAATTATCTCAGCCCACCATCAGTCAAACAACAGAATCGCCCTTTCCATAATAATTGCAGCACTGATTATGGCATCTGCCCTGCTTCTCTGTTTTAGTGTCCCGCCAATGGTTCTTGGACTTTCACTACTTGGTATATTGGGCTTGATATGTGCAGGTTTTATAGGTTTTGTACTCGTGATATCAATATTAAAACAGTAGTAATTTTCTATACATCAAGGGTTTGACCTAAAGAGAGGTTAAACCCTTTTTCTTTTTTGCCAAAGAATGTTAAAGTAGGAAAAATATATTTTTGCGGTAAAGGATTATGAAGAAACAATTGAAATCAAGATATTTTATCTGTGATGCTAAACAAACTATCATGGCCGAATTCCAGCCACCCCGAATCATGAAAATCAGAATGCATTTTCACGGTAAAATAGCAATATTCCAACATCTGGAGGAGCGATAAAGAGCGATGGATTACAAACAGACCCTGAATCTGCCTGTCACTAAATTTGCAATGAAGGCAAACCTTGCGGCACGGGAACCGGAACAGTTAAAAGCGTGGGAAGAATCTGGATTATACCAGAAAATCAGACAATCTTCAGCAGGGAAAGAGACCTTTATTCTCCATGATGGCCCTCCCTATGCCAACGGCCATCTTCACATGGGACATGCCATTAACAAAATATTAAAAGACATTATTGTACGCTCCAGACAGATGGCCGGATTTGATGCACCCTATGTTCCGGGCTGGGCTTGCCACGGCCTTACGGTTGAACACAATGTGGATCAAAAACTTGGTTCAGAGAAA
>JADGBC010000072.1 GCA_015231705.1 Desulfamplus sp.
CACTTCCCACCCGTAATTTTCAGACCTCAAATTGTGACTATGCTGACAAAATAAATGGAAAAGCTATATTAAAAGAGCTGAAGATCACAGACAAGGGCTGTTTTGCCTGTCCTATCCCCTGCGGTAAATATGGGCATGCCAAGACAAAACTTGGCAATGTCTATGTAGAAGGACCTGAGTATGAGACTCTATCCCTCCTTGGAAGCAACTGCGAGCTTGACGATATACACAGCATTGCCTATGCAAACTATATATGCGATGAACTTGGCATTGACACATGTTCCGCTGGTGCTGTTGTAAGCTTTGCCCTGGAGTGTTATGAAAAGGGATATATCTCCAGAGATGAGATGGGCATGGATGTTAAATGGGGCGATCTGGACTCCATTGTCCATATTTTGAAGATCATTACCAGACGAGAAGGAGTTGGAGAAATTTTGGCACTTGGTGTCCGCAAAGCAGCAGAAAAAATAGGGCATAACAGCGACAAATTTGCCATTCATGTCAAGGGATTAGAGTGGACAGGCTATGAATCGCGAAACGCACCCGGGATGATGTTGGGCTACATGACCTCTGACATTGGTGCTCACCACGGGCGATGCTGGGTATTGGGGTCTGATGTGGCTACCGCTGTTGGTGGAGACAAGGATGCCACAGTCCATGATCTTATCTCAGGTGATTCTAATTTTGAAACCATTCCAAAAGCAGATCATAAGAACGTAGTGCCTTTGGTATTGAAATCTCAGCATTTGCGGCCCGCCTTTGATATTCTGGGTACCTGTCGCCTCCAGTACATGGAGATCGGCCTTGAAACCAAGTATTATGAAGAACTCTACTACTATGCAACAGGAAAAAAGATGGATTTTGAAAAGGATCTGCTACTTTTGTCGGAGAAGATCTGGCATCTGAACAGGATGTTCAATAAAAGGGAGATCCTTGATTTCGGCAGAAAATATGACTACCCGCCTGCACGATTCTATGAAGAAAAAATACCAAGTGGACCAAATAAAGGTCACATTATGGAGTTTGCTGTAATAGAAGAGATGCTCGACGCCTATTATGAGGCAAGGGGGTGGGATGAGAACGGTATTCCCACAAAAGAGACACTTGAAAAACATAATCTGGTCTTGTAGCACTTGTCTAAATTTAAGAGCAAGATTTCATGCAGGACACCACAGTTGCAGTTAACAGAGCAACCATGGTGTCTGATGTCAAAATGGCCTATAATCATTGAATAGTGGGCCACTGAGGATTTCTACAATGATAACAATTACACTCAGGCTCTCTCAAAGTCTTTTATCCATACTCAACGATGTCAACAACCCTAAACAGGAGACATATTCTCTTCAGGTAAAAAAAGGGACGACCATAAAGGAAATTCTCCTGAAAGAGGGTATTTCCCCTCTGCTTGCTCCAATGGTAGCCGTTGACAGTATCAGAGTGGATATTAATACTTATTTGGACACAGATAAAACTATCACTGTTTACGGCCCTCTTGCCGGTGGCTGATTGAAGTTGCCAGCTCTAACTCATTTTGCTGTCCAACTCCTTTGGCTATCCGGAACTCATTGGGCCCTTATAGGCATAACAACTGTCTTAGAACAAATAGAGTTGCAGTCTGCGAGATGACTGTGTTTCTGAGAGTGTGTTGGCCTTGACTGCTTAGGGCAAGAGCTGAGTTCCGGAGAGCAAAATGAGTTGTTATGCCTATAAAGGCCCAGTGACACTACAAAAAAATAGGGACACGATACTGCCATGTCCCTATTATATATAACGATCACAATTTTTTTAAACTGCTTTGTGTTTTTTGTACCTTATTAACTACATAAACCTTATCTCATCTAAAATACTATACCATCTCAAATATTGCTGCAGCACCCATTCCACCACCGATGCACATTGAGACAACACCATATTTTCCTTTAACCTCTTTGAGGTTTGCAAGGCATGTAGCGGTAAGTTTTGCACCTGTGCATCCTAGTGGATGACCAAGAGCAATGGCACCACCATGAATGTTGATCTTGTGCATTGAGTCTGAAAGGCCAAGCTCACGGATTGAGTAGATTGCCTGTGATGCAAATGCCTCATTTATCTCAAAAATATCAATATCTTCAATCTTCAGGCCAGCTATCTCAAGGGCCTTGGGGATTGCATAACGGGGACCAACACCCATCTCGTCAGATTTGCATCCAACACTTGCGTAAGCTACCACTTTAGCGATAGGTTTAAGTCCAAGCTCATCGCATTTTGCTTTTGAGGCGATAATGGTCGCAGCAGCACCATCTGTGGTCTGTGAAGAGTTGCCTGCTGTGACACTGCCGTTTAATGCAAAAACAGTGCGTAGTTTTCCAAGACCCTCAACAGTTGTCTCGCGGATTCCATCATCTATTGATACGATAAACTGCTCTTTCTTGTATGTTCCGTCAGCCTGTTTTACATATTTATATGCAGGTGTTGGAACTATTTCAGTAAAAAGACCAGCTTTTGCAGCTTTTGCAGCTTTTGCCTGAGAATCCGCAGCAAAGGCATCCTGATCTGCTCTTGATACATTGTAACGGTTAGCAACATTCTCTGCTGTAATACCCATAGAGATATACATCGATGGATCTTCAATGGAGAACTCAGGATGTGGTCTTGGTACATTTCCGCCCATCGGAACAAAGGTCATGGACTCAACACCTGCACCCATTGTAATCTCTGACCACCCCATCTGAACTCTTGCAGAGGCAAGGGCAATAGCCTCAAGACCTGATGCACAGAAGCGGTTTACCGTAGCACCTGATACACTATCTGGAAATCCTGCCATTTTAGCTGCAATACGTCCAATGTTAAGGCCCTGCTCCGCTTCCGGAAAGGCACATCCGCACATAACATCTTCAATGTCTCCAGCCTTCAAGCCTTCGGTTCTTTCGACCGCTGCTTTCATGATAAATGAAAGGAGTTCTTCGGGTCTGGTCTCTTTAAACTGACCCCTTTTTTGCTTGCAGCCAGGGGTTCTTACTGACTGTACAATATATGCATCTCTCATTTGAAATCCTCCTTAAATTAGTTTCTGAGCGGTTTGCCTGTTTTCAGCATGTGATCAATTCTTGCAACGGTCTTCTCTTCCTTTGCAAAGTCAACAAAGGCATCTCTTTCCAATTTAAGGATGCTCTCTTCAGAGACCTCAGTGTCCTTGTTGACATTACCGCCACTCATGACATAACCAATACGTTTGGCAAGGAATGCGTCATACTCGCTCATAAATTTTCCATTGAGCATATTAAACAACTCTGCATTGATCATACCCTGTCCGGCATTTCCCATCACCCTGATATTCTTCTTCATGGGTGGAGCGTAGGCATCATCTACCATTTTAAGCACTTCCTTCTTGGCTTCACCAACAAGGTTATCACGGTTAAAGACAATGCGGTCATTAGCACCAAGGGCTCCGTTTGAACGGGCCTGGGCTGCGGACATGGAGACTTTTGCCATGGCAACATTCATAAATGCAGCTATAAACAGTTTGGCAAGATCAATATCTTTACCTACACCGCCGGGGATGGGATCAATAAATCTCTTCCACATATTGAGACATCCACCACCTGCGGGAAGAAGTCCAACGCCTATCTCAACAAGTCCCATATAAAGTTCGGCATGGGCAACAATTCTGTCAGCACCAAGACAAGTCTCACAACCGCCACCAAGGGTCATTCCATAAGGTGCCGCTACTACAGGGAACGGAGCATATTTTGCTTTCTGGATGCCAGCTTGTGCTCTTGCAAGGAAAGCATCTATCTCAGAGTATTTCTTATCATGGCACATCTTGGAGATCTGGGAAAGATCAGCACCGGCAGAGAAAGCACCTGGCATACCGCCCGCCTGGTTTCCAATGACAAGACCAACGCCGTTTGCATCAACATAATCTATCGCAGCATCTATAGTATCAATGATTTCGGCATTGAGGGCGTTCATTTTTGTGTGGAACTCAAGACAGAATACACCATCCTCAATATCAATAAGGCTTGCAGATGAGTTGCCAAGAACAAGCTTGTTATTGCCACGTGCAGCAACAAGAGAAACTGCTGTTTTGCTGACAGGAACGGCCTTATAGGAAGATGATGCAAAATCGTAGAAGTACTGGATACCTTTTTCAAGTTTGTAGAATGATTTGTTGCCGGCATTGAGCATTGCCATAACATTTTCAGGTATGGCCATACCTTCGGCTTTCATTCTCTCAACAGCTTCGGTAACTCCGTAGGTATCCCACATTTCAAAGGGGCCCATCTCAAAATTGTATCCCCACTTCATGGCATTGTCGATCTCAATGATCGTATCAGAGATCTCTGGGATACGGTTTGCTGCATACTGAAAACTTATGGCAGCGATCTTCCAGGCAAATTTAGCACCTTTGTCCTCGCCAGTGAGAACGCATTTTACTTTTTCAGGTAGAGTTGCTTTTTTCTTTGCCTCGTCAAGAGATGGGAAAGATGCTTTTGTCAACTCTTCATACTCAAAAGTTGCAGGATTTATCACTTTTCTGATTTTTTTCCATTCAGGAGTCAGATCAGTTTTGTAGAAACCAGCTTTTGTCTTGTTGCCCAGAAGTTTCTTTTCAACCATCTGTTTTACAAAGTCAGGGACGACAAAGGCACTACGCTGCTCATCATCAGGGCACAGGTCATAGGAGTTTTTTGCCACATGAGCCATGGTATCAAGACCAACAAGGTCAGAAGTCTTGAATATAGCGGTTTTTGGACGGCCAAGAGCCGGACCGAAAAGAGCATCAACTTCAGGAATTGTAAGGCCATCCTCAAGCATTGCACCCATAACTGCACCAATACCGTGAATACCAATTCTGTTGCCAACAAAATTGGGGGTATCTTTTGCCCATACGATACCTTTTCCAAGGTTTTTTTCACCAAATGATGAAACAAATTCAAGTACCTCTGGCAGAGTATCCGCACCAGGGATAAGCTCCAGAAGATGCATGTAACGCACAGGGTTAAAGAAATGGGTGCCCATGAAGTGCTGCCTGAATTCCAGACTCAAACCCTCAGACATATCCTTTAGAGGAATGCCGGAAGTGTTGGAGCTTATTATAGAGCCAGGTTTTCTTATCCCTTCAATGCGTTTAAAAAGATTCTGCTTGATTTTAAGATTTTCTACAACCACCTCACAGATCCAGTCACAATCTGCAAGCTTGTCAAAATCATCCTCAAGGTTTCCTGTTTGAATCAGGGTTGCATCCTTTTTGGTCATAAAAAGAGATGGGGCAGACGCAAGGGCTGCATCCATGCCGGCCTTTACAATTCTATTTCTTGCTGCCGGATCATTTTTCTCCTCTTCCTTTAAATCAAAGGGAACGATGTCCAGAAGCAGCACATTTACTCCAGCACCGGCAAGAAGGGCGGCAATACCACCACCCATTATTCCAGATCCGATTACCGCAGCCTTTCTGATCTTTCTACTCATGACGACCTCCTGTATGTAATTAATAATACCTTTCATTGACTGTGAATGAGTATTCATTTCTGATTAACAGAAGGCATTTGGGATGTCAAGTATTTTTTTTTATAAAAAAACAATATTTTGATATAAAAATATTTATTTATTTCAAAGTTTTAAATTAGAATTATCATTCTATAAGTATCTTTTGGCTCTATATTTTGTACATTTGAGAATATACATAGCCCAACTCATTATTAATGAATTAAAATTCATCTTTTCCAACTGCGGTTCAGGAAGTGAAAATATTATTTTTTCACATAAAGCATCTGTTAAGCTTGCCATTGAGGAGTTGTTTTTCAACACAAATCACCTCGGCACCTTGCTATTAAGGATATGTTCTGGTAAAAAAGCTCCATTTCAGCATTTACAAGAACATCATTTGACCAAGGAGAATATTTTGCATGGATATAAAAAACCTTGAACTACAACCCTCCTCTGCCCTGAATATTGACTCACTTGCAGGCATGATTGCAGATCTGCAGCATACATCTGGAGAGATACCGTGGCATGAGGGTGGGAAAACAGACCCCTGGGATCTTGTAGAGTCTGCAATGGGGTTAAATATAGGCGGACTTTCCAAAGAAGCTGATCTGGCATTTCAGTGGATGGTAAAAAAACAGAATGAAAATGGTTCATGGTTCTCATCCTATATTAATGGTGTGCCTGAAGATAGAACAATGGAGACAAATATGTCTGCCTATATTGCCACAGGTGTATTTCACACTTGGCTTATCAGACAAAACAAACATAACCACCTGATCAACAAGGGGCAGAAAATAGATAGCATAAGCACTCTTGATGATTGCGGTTTGAATGCCCAGGATTTTTTGCAGAAAATGTGGCCTTGCGTCCAGAAGGGAATTGACTTTGCCATAAGCCTCCAGACTGACAGAGGAGAGATCTACTGGGCCAAAAGCCCTCAAGGCAACGTGGATCCAATGGCTCTTCTTACGGGTTCAAGCTCCATATTTATGAGTTTGAAATGTGCATTATCCATTGCTCACTTGCTTGGCATCAAAATGCCACGCTGGGAAAAAGCCTTTGAGAAACTTGGCAGTACAATTCAGAACAATATTCATATCTACAATATCAGTAAATCAAGATTTTCCATGTACTGGTTCTATCCCATTCTGTCAGGAGCTCTCACCGGAGAGGCAGCAATCAAACGAGTTGAAAAATACTGGAAAAAATATGTTGTAGAAGGTCAGGGGATTCGTTGTGTCTCGGATCGTCCATGGATCACAATGGCAGAGACATCGGAATTTGTCATTGCTCTGGCTGCCATGGGAAACATGAAGCTTGCAAAAATTGTATTTTCCTGGATACAGGAGCGAACATATGATGATGGCACTTTCTGGTGTGGCTACACCTTTCCGGATATGGTCATATGGCCAGAAGAGAAGATCTCCTGGACTAACGGCGTTGTACTGATGGCAGCAGACGCCCTTTATGGCTTGACACCGGCATCAAATCTTTTCAACCATGATGCATGGAATGGATTCAGGTTCAAAGGGCTGATGGGGAATCAAAAATGAGAAGAGACCACCGTCCCTATTTTATAAAAAAAATCTGGTTCAAGCTCCTGAAGCTCTATGTGGGACATTTTTTGGAGCCTCAATTGGAGAGCCTTGGGAGGAACTCCTATGTTGTCAAACCCTGGTATATCGAGGTGTTTGGAGGACCTGTCACCATTGGAGAGAATATAACTCTTCTGGCTTCATCGGATAAAAGAACCCGCCTGACGGTATGGTCAGACAAAAAAGATATTCCAGGGATATATATAGGTGATCATGTCCTCATCTCGCCTGGTGTGAGAATCAGTGCGGCAAGAGAGATAATGATCAGCGATAACTGCATGATCGCAAGCAATGCCTACATCACGGACTCGGACTGGCACGGAATTTATGACCGAAGTCTGCCTCCGGATACTGCATATCCGGTAAAGCTTGAAAACAATGTATGGATTGGTGATAGTGCGATCATATGCAAAGGGGTTACGATAGGACAAAATAGCATTATTGGTGCAGGAGCGGTGGTATCAAGTGACATACCGCCTGATTCGATTGCCGTAGGCAATCCTGCAAGAGTGGTCAGAACCCTTGATCCCTCACGTAAAATAATAACCCGCAAGGACAGGTTCGGAGATATTGATCTTATAAACATGAATCTTGATATTCATGAAAGAGAGCTGCTGAAAGACAACACTGTAATGGGATGGTTGCGTAACCTGATAATGCCGATGAAAAGAGATTGATGGCACACCCAAAAGTCATAAAGAATCAAATATATTCAATTGTGTTTCGCCCCTTCTCCTTTGCCCTGTAAAGAGCCTCGTCTGCACGGGACATCATGTTTTTCACATCATCTCCTTTCTGGTAAGATGTGACACCAAAACTTCCAGTGACATGGCTGACCTCAGGAAAACAGAACTCATCAATTGCAGACCTTAATTTTTCAGCTATTAGAAGAGCACTCTTCTTATTGGTTTCAGGGCAAATGACCAGGAACTCCTCTCCTCCCCATCTTCCTGGCACATCCACTTTTCTCAGATGTTCCATAAAAAGCCTTGCTATCTGAACAAGAACAGCATCTCCTACCTGATGACCGTAAGTATCATTGACCTTCTTAAAATAGTCGATATCCATAAGAATAACCGAAAAATCAATGTTGTACCTTGCTGCCCGACCACGTTCATGCTCAAAAACTTCATCAAGCTTAAGGCGATTGCATATACCTGTAAGGCGATCAGTTATTGCAAGCACCTCAAGTTCTCTATTTTTATCACGAAGCTCCTGGGTTCTCTCATTAACAATATTTTCAAGCTCTTCATTCATTGTGAGAAGCTCTTCATTGACTCTGTAAAGTTCCGCATTAACTAAACGGAGCTCCTCATTCTGCCTTGCTATCTCCTGATCCTGATGGTAAGCATGCAGGGCACTCTGGAGGGTAAGTATCAGATCCTCATCTCTCCACGGCTTTTCTATAAAACGGTAGAGACCAGCATCATTGATGGCTCGTTTCACCCCAGCCAGGTCGCTCTGCCCGGTAAGAAGTATTTTACGAACATTAGGCAGCCTTTCATGAACATTGACAAGCAGTTCATCACCCTTCATTCCAGGCATGATGTAATCAGCAACCAATGCTTGAAGCTCAAGCCCCTCATCAAAAATTTCATCAATGATCTCAAGAGCCTCTTCTCCGCTTTCAGCAATTTCGATCCTGACGTTTCCATCAAATCTCTGTGTAAGAAGGGTTCTTATTGAATTTAAAACAATATTTTCATCATCAACAAAAAGTATTACACTTTTCTTGCTCATACTATCCCCTGTGACCACAAAACTTCAACCAGACCCATCTCAAGTGTCAAAGCAAGATATGGGCGGAGTTCACAACAACGGAAGAGATACATTACACACCGTCCCCTCATTTTCTTTTGAATATATATTGATGGTGCCACCATGTTTTTCAACAATTTTCCTTACAATATCAAGCCCAAGCCCACTACCCTCACCAGCAGGCTTTGTGGTGAAAAAAGGTTCAAAAATTCTATGTTGAATCTCCATAGGAATTCCACACCCTGTATCCCCAATGGTAACAAGCACAGACTGAGTCTCTTTCTTGAGCCCGACAGTCAAAGTACCTCTATATTCCATTGACTGCAAAGCATTATGAATCAGATTGATCCATACCTGATTCAACTCATCTGGATAACACAATATTTTTGGAATTTTTCTGTAATCTCGGATTAGTTGTATCCCCTGTTTAATTTGATTGTGATAAATTGTCAATACAGATTCGAGTCCATCTTTAATATCCACCTCAATTTTGACGCCATGACGGTCAAAGTGGGCAAAAGATTTGAGTGCAAAGACGATTTTAGAGGCTCGCTCAACTGCTGTATGGATATTTCTACTACTGGAGACAATAGTTGCAATATTATAGGCCATATTAAATATAAAGTGCTTCTGTTCATGCTCCAGAAGCACTCTGAACCGGAGCGGATTTTCATAAACTCTTAATTGAACAAACAGAGATGCCATCTCCCTGCTATTCTCAATGCCAGCATTATTCATCTCCTGTGCCAGTCTACGGACAACCTGACGCTCTTCTCTGCTTGTAAGTAACTGACCACTCTTCTCTATCTCACCTACCATCTCATTAAAAACCGCTTCCTGGGAGGCAGAGAGAGCACGATAAATCAAAGGAAGACTTGTAAGGCTTTCGCCAATTGATCTTGTGATATTTCCTGCACTGGTATTGATCGCTCCAAGTGGAGTATTGATCTCATGAGCAACGCCTGCAACAAGCTGCCCCAGTGCCGCCATCTTCTCCTGTTGAACAAGATGAGCTTGTGCAGCATGAAGATCATCCAGAGTTTTCTTAAGCACCTCATTGGAGCTATTTAGCTCTGCCGTTCGCTCCGCGACCCTCTTTTCCAGAATGGCCGCATGATCTAAAACCTGCTGATAAAGGCGGGCATTGACAATTGAGATGGCTGCCTGATTTGAAAGAAGCTTAAGGATTTCAATCCGCTCGTCAGAATATATATTTCGTATGCTCCTGTTCTCCAGATAGAGAATGCCAAGCAACTCTCCTTTGTAAACAATAGGTAGCGAAAGAAGTGATTGAGGCTTGACCCTTACAATATAGGGGTCTTTTGCAAATTCTTTCTGAGCAGATGGCATGTTGAGCATTAAAGGAGAGAGTGTATGTTGTACATAGTTCACAACAGACTCCGGATAGATATCTTTTGGCATCTGATCATAACTGTCATGACAACCATCTTTTGTATTAGATTCAAGAGCAATTGCCCGCACTCCATTTATGGTTTGATGATCATAATCTTTTTTGCACAATCTTCTAAGCTGCATTGTCCTGGTCTGATCAATATCTCTATCCAACCCTCTCTGTGCCTCTATAGTCAGTTCATTTCCCTTTTTGAGCAGAAGTATTCCGCGTTGCGACCCTGAATTCTGATTAATGATATCCATAATTTTTCCAAGAAGCGTCTCAAGAGTACGCTCCTCTGCTATTGCATGAGATGCCTTGAGAACAGAGGCAAGATCAAAACTGTGGCTCACACCTGCAAGGGTGTGGGTCAAATCAGGAAAACCATGACTTACACCAGAAAAGCTGTGGCTTGGGTCAATAGCACTTTTCTTATCATGGATCTCTAAAATATCCAGAGTCAGACACTCTGGATAACGGCTGACAAAGGAATGAGCTACCGCAGCTGCCCCCCACGCCTGAAGAGTTTCAATAGCCGCTCTTGCATAGAGTGCAGCAAACTCTTTTTTACCACGGCTGTACCAGTACCTGACTCCAAGTTCGCGGGCAATTGCCACGATATGAGTAAATCCAGCTTCCTGGGCACTGTCAATAGTGCGTTCAAGAGCATTCCATGTGTCAGGATCATCATTGACTCCCTTAATAAGAGCATTCACAAGATGCATGCAGCACAAGTTATTTGCATAGGCAGTCTGGGAGAGACGCTCAAAATACTGATAGTTATTTTCAAGCAGATCAAGAACTATCTGTTCGTCAATAGAGTGAAGATTGAGATAGAAAATGACAGATTCATAAATATGGTACTCCCTCTCATGGTAAAGACTTGCCACACCCATTTTATAATTTCCAGCCTCCTGGATCATCTCCAGTGCTTTTTCCGGCAGATCAAAAAAAGTGGCAAGGATTGCCTTGGTAAGAAAGAAAGAGTACAGGGACGAAACATTATTGGCTTCATTTAGGGAATCCAGCAGGATTCGCTCTCTGGCTGAGTCTCCATAAAACAGCAAGGGGTCATCTGAAATCTCCACCAGATTGTACACACACTGCTGCCATATATCGATATAAACAGCCTGAAACCTCTGTTGAAGTTCATGGGTAAGGTCAAAATAGTAGGCACACTCACTCCTGACTTCATCCAGAGGATTACCCCTCAAAAAAGAGTATAGACAATAGTACATGGCAGAGTAGCATGCATGCTCAACATCTCCATATTCAAGCCCCTTTGCCGTGGCATTTTTTAAAGGAACAAGTACCTGCTCAACAGGGGCATTCCAGTGTGCTACACAGGCATTGGCAATCATCTCGACCCTTGCCATATATGCCTTGGCATCAAACTGACCTACAAGGGTCTGGGCAAGTTTTGCAAAATCTCTTCCCTCCCTGTACCTGGACATCACACCGCACAGAAGAAGGCTGTGAAACGCATATACATGGGTGGCGGCTGCACAATTTCCTTTTTCAATGCAAAGCTTTACAGCCACATAACATATTTTGGGGTAATACTTAGGAGAGACCAGGTAGGCAGGCGACATGATTGTATTGAGTATATCAAGAGCAAGAATAGATACTTCATCTGTCATAATAGGAAGCTTAAGCAGATCTGATACCCGTGACGTATCATAAAGCTTTTCAAGAACAGGATAGTAAACCAATGGATTGTCCTCATCTGGCAGTTCAATTCCAAGCTCTTGAAGCACAGCAACACCTTTGAGCAGAGCAGTTTCCATTCGGTTCCTGGCAATCCACGACTGGATAACAATCTGATGAAGTCGTATTCTCACAGGTAACCTACGACTCTGTACAGATTCAAATATCTCTGCCCATGCTGTTATGATTTTCATGGTTTTACCATAAAATTGATCTCCACCATCAAAATCAAAGGTGAGATATTTAAGCTCTACAATCTCTATCATGCTCTCAATATAAAGCAGGGGCTCTCTCTCACCGCCCTTATCCTCAAGAAGATAGAGGGTCTTTTCCAGATACAAGATAGCAATATCATAGGCTGTGGAAAATTTGGCCTGAAGGGCTGCTTTGTAATTCTCCCTTGCAAGCTGCATCCTGCCTGCCTCACCTTCAATAAGGTCGATAGCTCTGTTTAGATGGTCAACTATCTTAAAGGTGTTTTCCAACCTGGCATCATTTTGCCTCATTGAAGCATACCAGTTTCCTATACTTAAATGAATTTTCCCGATCTCTTCAGATGGAAGCAGCATGGACGCAGCCTGCTGAATTCTGTCATGAGAAAAACCGTAGCAAATGACCTCTTCAACATCCCTTGGAGTCATTGCTAAAATCAATTCAGCTTCAACAGCAGGATAGAGTCGATCATGGAGAGTTTCGGGCTGTTCGTTAAAAATCCCGTGAAGCTCCTTGTCTCCAAACACATTTCCAATGCAGGAGGCACGGCATAAAAGACGAGAACAGTCTGATGGAAGATGGTTCAGACGGTCAAGCACCAGATCAACCACATTATCACTTATATTCCTGTCTCTTATCTCATCAAGATTCCATACCCATGAACCTTGAGTGTGGTCAAAAGTGAGCAGTTTGTCATAATATAAATTCTTGAGAAACTCTCTTGTAAAAAAGGGGTTCCCCCGAGTTTTTGTCATAACTGCCCGTGACAGAGGGAGAGTTACCTGCTCATATTCGTTAAGTGTCGAGGCAATCAAAGAGTTTACATGTTCCAAGGAGAGCGGCTTTAGAGCTATTTTTTGGAAACCACCTAGCTCCTTCATCATAAGAGATAAGGGGTGAGCTCTGTTAATCTCGTTATCACGATATACAAGAATCATCATTAGATGGCGAATCTGACTATCTTCCAGAATATTTCTTAGAAGATTAAGTGCAGCCGCATCTGCCCACTGGAGATCATCCAAAAATAGTACAATCTCCTGTCCAAGAGAGCAGATTGTTTTAACAAATGACAAAAAGGTCAGGTTAAAACGATTTTTTGTCTCAGTAGGCGGCAATGACGGAAGCGGAAGCAGATCCCCGACAATCAATGATAGCTTTGGAATAAACTCACATATGATGGCTATATTTGCCCCAACACTCTGTTGCAATCTATCTTTTACCCGCTGAACATATATATCATCTTTAAACAAAATCTGCTGCACCATGTGCTCCAGTGCCTGTATGAAGCCATAGTAAGGGACAGAAACCTTATATTGCTCAAACTTTCCCCTAATAAAAAAGGCATCCTGAGTCTCAACCTGCTCCTTAAAAACCTGAACAAGAACCGATTTGCCCACACCAGCATATCCTGAAATAAAAACAAGCTCCTGCTTTCCATGTTTCTTTAAGGCTGAAAAGATTCCAAGCAGCTTTTCTCGCTCCTTTTCCCTGCCAAAAAAATCCTTGGAAAGCGTCAACAGTGCTGTGTAGTCATACTGGCCAATCGGAAAATCAGAGGTATCACCAGTGCTTAGCAAAGTGTGTCTGAACTGCTTCAAATCTGCCAGAACGCCCTCACAACTCTGGTAACGTTCTGTCTTGTTTTTATGGAGAAGCTTGTCAATAATTTTGCTTAATATGATCGGAAAGCCAGAAACAACTACGGTATTCAACGCATTTGAAAATTGCATTTTTTCTGAAAAAGAGTCAGGCAAAGATGTAGAACTCGTTGTATTGGCTGTACCTGATATCTTTTTATAGCTTTCAATGATTTCATGGAGTGGTGGCGGGATATGAGCAATATGAGCATGTATCAAAGCCATGACATCTCTATGTTCAAAGGGATACCTGCCGCTGAACAGAAAATAGAGGGTAACGCCAAGAGAGTAGAGATCGGAACGAAAATCGACCTTCTCTTCCATCCTTCCGCTCTGCTCGGGTGCAATACAGCATGCTCTTTCAATTTCAAGGCGGGAGTAGTCCCAGCGGTTCTGATCTTCCCCAAATGAGACAGCTCTTTCAAGGCCTGAAAATTTGATCATCCCACTGCTTCGGTCATAAAGAAACGCTCTGGGGCAGACCTCATTGAAAATGATCCTCTGATGATGGAGAAACGCAAGTGCATCAGTTGCCTTGATTGAAAGATCCAGTTTCTCCTCTATTGAAAGTGAGTTTATAAAATCGACATCTCCAAGAGAGATGGCAGCAAATGGTTTAAATTCCATTACAAGCTCACTCTTATCTTCATGTATAGATACAGGATAAAGAAGGTATTCACTGTCAAGCTGCTGATAGATATCAAAAGCATTTTTAAATCTACGAATAGCTTCTCCACCAATTTTTTTGCTGATTATTTTTCTTAGGTATTCAGAGGAGTGTTCAATTTTGATCATATGAGTTGGCTTTGATTGACGCCTTTAGAGTAAAAGCAGAGGCAGACATGCGGCTTTACCCCTACAGTTGAGATGCCCTGTGAGAGGGCACAACTAAAATTAAGGATCAGGAAACAGATGATTTGATTTGTCAAAAAACGTACATTATCAATACCATAGTGTCAAGACGGATTTTTTAAACATCAGATCATTAATCAGTTGGTACAAAAAAATTTGACTTGACAGCATTCAAACAATGTTTTAAATGTGTTTTTCAAACATTGTTTGAATCGAAGGTTTTAATAACTTGATACAAAAACAGATATGCCAGTTTGAGGAGATAAACTTATTGTCAGAAGATACCTTATCAGATACCAAAACAAAAATTCTTGATGCCGCAGAAAAGCTCATCATAAAACTGGGACCGGAAAAAGCGTCTTTGCGCAAAATTACTGAAGAGGCAGGAGTCAACATTGCTGCAATCAATTATCATTTTGGATCAAAAAACAGCATGTTATCAGCCATTATGGCAAGATTGCTAAATCCCCTGGTTGATGAACTTTTGCATGGGTTGGAACATCTGATGGCAGACGTCGAACCTGATCTTCCTTCTCTTGAGGCAATTCTCAGATGCCATCTGGTCCCCATGCTCAACTTCTCAATTAATCATCCCGATTACGAAAGCATGTTCTCAAGGCTGCACATTTCATACGATGATGAAAATATTTTTAGAAATCAGATTAAGCAGATAACAGAAAAAACTACCAGATATTATGGAGAGTGTTTAATAAAAGTTCTCCCACAGGTACATTCAAAAACAGTTCTTACTCGACTTGCAATCTTTAAAAATACAGCCACAGGCATCATGTATGGGAACTGCTCTATGGAAGAGAGTATGGATGTCCTTAGTCTTGATGGAAACAGAGAGCAGTTGATTGAAGAGATGATAAAATTTTCAGCGGCAGGATTCAGGGTGCAGTAACGAATATCAAATATTCATGGCCGTTGCGTTACCACCCAGAATCATAAAAATCAGAATGCATTTTCATGATAACCGGCACGGCCGGAGCGGGGTTTGGCTACCGGCCACAACTACGCATGAAAGTCTTTATAAAAACAGTTCTTTACGGAGACTTTCATATAAAGAAAATAGCTTGAATAGACCTGTTCACACCCATCGGGCATTTTTTTAAAAAACTGAATAAACGGACATGGCCAGATTTGGCCACCCCCAATAACGAAAATGAGATCGTACATTTTCATGGTAAAAGAAAAATTAAACTATGAGGCCAATATGAATTGTCGCAAATGCAAAACAAACCTACTTTTATCAATTATTTTAATAATTTATATATTTCCTGTAACCATCATGGCTGAAGATAAACAGGAAGGTACTAAAACTACCAAGCAGGCGGGTCCCCCTCCAGCAAAAGTTGTAACCGCACCTGTTATAGAATCAATGGTTGCAGAGAATACCCAGATACTTGGAACTCTGTACTTTGACAATACAAGCTTACTTTCAACAGAGGTTAGTGGACTTGTCTCTTCGGTCAATTTCAGAACAGGAGATCTTGTCAAAAAAGATTCACAAATTGTTCAACTCAAAACCGATTTTATAACAAATGAGATAGAATCTGTTCAGGCAAGCATAAATCAGGTGGATGTTCGTCTGAAAAAGGCTCAAAAGGATCTGAAGAGATATGCAACTCTGTACAAACAGGAGGCGGCAAGCGAAAAGGAGTTTGATGACATGAATCTCAACAAAGATGATCTTGTCAAGCAGAAAGCCATTTTGCAGATAAATCTGGAACTTGCCAGACTCAAGAAAAAGAAAAGTCTGATATCTGCCCCATTTGACGGAGTAGTTCTGGAAAAAAACGCTGAATCAGGAAGCTGGGTTGCACCTGGAACCATTCTTTGTACATTAGCCTCTGTTGATGATCTTTTTGTAAAGGTACCTGTCTCTGAGTCGCTTCTGAGGTACTCTCCAAAAGGAGAAAAAGTTGAAGTCACCATAACAGCCCTTGACAAGCACCTTATAGGAACCGTGGATGGATTGATTCCTGTAGCAGATCCGCAGACTCGAAGTGTTTATATCAAGGTAAAGCTTCCAAGAGTTGACGGGGTTGTGCTCAACATGTCTGCTACTGTCTCTTTGCCAGTTGGGGAAAAACGCAATATGTTGCTTGCTCCAAGAGATGCTCTTATAAATTTCAATGGTCAAAATATGATATATACAATCAATAATGGAAAAGCCGCCCCTATACCTATAAAGGTGGTGTCATATCTTGGAGAGAGTGTTGCAATCGAAGGTCAGGGAATTAAGGCTGGAATGGTTGTTGTCGTGGATGGTAATGACAGACTAAGACCTGATCAGGCTGTCACTGTAATTGATTCAAAAAAATAAAAAACCTGGGCATGAGCGTTTATGTGAAAGTCTCTTTAAATAGCTGTGATTATATGACTTTCATTCTTCGTTGTGGCCGAGGGCCAATACCTCGCTCCGGCCGTGCCGGTTATTAAGAAGAACTTATCGGTGGGAAAATTAAAAAATATGAACTTCATTAAAACCGCAATAGAGCGTCCAGTTACAATAGCTGTTATGGTTATTCTCAT
>JADGBC010000073.1 GCA_015231705.1 Desulfamplus sp.
GATTCAAGTTTATCCATATCCTCTTCAAGCGGAGCGGTAAATGGATGGTGCAGAGCCTGATATCGTTTTTCAGTATCATCATATTCAAGCAGAGGAAAGTGGGTAACCCAAACAAAGCGGTAAGCATGGAATCTTTCCTCATCTATTCAAACCTAATTTCTGGGTAATCCTGTTCCATACGCCTGTTTTAACAGAAGGAACCAATATTGGCAGTTCGGTGTCACCATTGATTCTTTTGGCAATTCGCCTGAATGCCTGGCCTGCCAGAGACTGGTTATGCATAACCAATGGCATACCGGTATTGGTCGAAACCACTACCTGGTCATCCATGGGAACAAGTCCCAGAAGATCAATAGATAGTACATCCATGACGTCTTCATGACTCAACATATCTCCTCTTGCCACCATTTCAGGTACTATTCTGTTTACAACCAGCCTTGGCGTTATGGATCGGGCATACAGCAGACCAATAACCCTGTCTGCATCTCTGATAGAAGAGACATCTGGTGTACAAATTACAATAGCCTCATCTGCTGCTACTACTGAATTCTCAAACCCCTTTTCAATTCCTGCCGGAGAATCCATTATCACATAATTAAATTCATTTTTTAGCTGTTTTGCTACCCTCTGAACACCAAGGGGGGTTAGCACATCCTTGTTATCACTTTGTGATGCAGGAACCAGAAACAGGTTATCGATTCTTCTGTCCCTGATCAGGGCCTGGGCAAGATTACACCGTTTATTAACCACGTCAACAATGTTGAACACTATCCGGTTTTCAAGACCCAGAACCACATCCAGATTTCTAAGACCAATATCCATGTCAATGACAGCCACCCTGTTGCCTTCCAGTGCAAGGGCTGCACCAATGGAGGCTGTAGCTGTTGTTTTTCCAACGCCACCTTTGCCAGACGTCACTACAATTATTTTACCTTCCAATTAACACCTCGTTTTCAGTTATCAATCCATTAACAATCATAATTGTTAGTTTTTGAAACTCTGTTATTTTCAATTACATGACAGTTGGCCATGGAATTTTTCCAAAGGGTTGAGTTTTAAGATAATCTTCAGTAACAATTTTACTGTCCTGAACAGTTGCGATTACGATCTTTCCGTTTAGATCGGCATCAAGCTCCATAGATGATACAACGCCTCCAATCTGAACATGAGACGGTTTGAAATCAAGTGCCATGACAAAGGCATCTTCATCATCAGGGTAACCCGCATATACATGCCCCATAAGAGAACCCAGAACAATTATATTACCCTCTGCTGTGAGTTGTGCCCCGGGATTTACATTGCCTGCTATAATAAGATGCCCTCTTGTCTCTATTTTCTGGCCTGATCTGATCCTTCCTGTCAAGATCAGAGCATCGCTTCTGTCATTGATCCAGCCTTTTCCTATAGTATTCTTCTGTTTGATTACACCGCTATTTTGCTGGTTAAAATCATAATGGATAGAATGTTTTTGATTTGGCTGAGTCACACTGCCAACATCAAATCTGCTTTTAAGTAATAATTTTACGTTGCTCAAGAGATTATCATACCCTTGTACATTCCCGATATCAACAACGACTTTTGCATTGACTGCAAGTTGTTTGATACGCTCAAATAATTCAGAGAGTTCTTTGTATATCTCATCTTCTGGAACATCAGGGTTGATAGTTACCCAGAATCCATCCCTGACTCCTTTTAGTTTAACTGGTGGAGTTTCATTTATCACTATACTGGATTCCATTTCTCCGGCTTTCATCCGTCCCTCATCTCAATAGTACCTCTCCAAAAACAGATCATCATTGAAAAAATAAGAGTTTATAAATTTCAGTAACTATAAAAAAAAGATTCATATAGTGTCAAGCTGGAATATTTCTATTTTATAGAAAATGTCCGTAAAACTTGACATCCTTATAACCTACATGGCGGTTCCCCGCCACAATCGAAGAAATGAAAGTCTTCATAAAAAGAGATCCTTACAGAGACTTTCATATAAAGGCTCTTTTGCATGCCAAAGCAAAATCTTCAGGATAATGGCCATTAATCCATCTAAGTTGAGCTTCACTGAATGCACCTGGCGATTCAGGAAGTTTTGGCATAAATGAATAGATGATACGCTGATCGGCATCAATAGAATCAAATCTTTTTGAAAACTCAATTGAACTGACCATACGTGCCCCTATTTTTTCAAGAATGTGCAATGCCATAAGAATTCCTTTGTCTAACGAGGTACGCATTCCAGTATCTGCCTCAAGGATATTGCCACACGGTTTTAGTGCCATAAGCTGAAGTTCCCACTGTGATGTCTGGGCTTTTGGGGCAAAGAGGATAACATGGTCATCCTGATAAACTATAAGGCTTGAGGGTAAGGATGTTTTGCCGTCAACTCTTTTATTTGATCTGATAGCCTGAATATAGGTCTCAAAGAACTCTCTTCCAGTCTTGCTCCTGTAAGATTCAATAAAATCAGCCACAAGGTCACCGCATGCATAGCATGATATTGTTTTATTGCCTGAAATATCTGAAATCTGCCTGGGAATCATGGCATACTGCTGGTGAATCTGTTGATGGGATGCATGAAGCCTGTAGCCAGACTGGGCATAGCCAAATCCGAAATTCCATCCCCAAAGCGAACCATTAAAAACAAGAGGAGAGCCTGTGTTTTTTTTAAGATGTTTTAGAACCTTGCATCTCAATTTTTCCAGATTGTCCAAAGAGATGGTTTTACAGTTGTCAGAAGAGTAGAGCTCTTGAGTATCAGAAGAAGAGAACTCTTGAATATCAGAAGAGCAGAATTTTCGGGTGTCAGAAGAGAAAAGATTTAACTGTTCAGCCAATCTGATATAGGTACGCTGGTAATAGAGGTGACGCATACCGACCATGTCACCTATTGTCAGATCTTTTGCTCTATATCGCACCGAGTCATCTGCCATATTGGCGGCAAAGTGACCCCATGGAATATAGCTGTTTCTCCTCAGATACTCAAACACATGGCTTTTACATTTTCCTTCTGGATTATATTTGTCGTGCTCTTCTATCCACTCTGCGGTTATCTCGCTTTTTCCCTGAATACCTGGTTTGAGCACCATAATACGCTTATAGATATCAGGCAGGGCAGGATTGTTTGCAATCAGTTCAAATATAGTGTGGTCATGTATGTCAGGTACGGCATCACAATTTTTGTTTTTTTTGAATCTCAGGCCACAGGGAGTTCCATAATCATTGAATAAAATTGTGCAGCACAGCGGGATCAACTCAAGCAGATCTTCTGGATCTGTTGTGCTCTGGGCAAGAGCTATCTTCAGAGGATAGGGAAGCTTCTCAAAAAAACTGGAGCGATATGAAGGGCTTTTATCCTGATCTTCAAACAATTCTGTCAGCATCTGGTTAAGTGAACAACAAGGTAGTTCGGGCAATTGTATCAGTTCCGGTCTGCCTGCTTTCTGGTCAGCCCATGCTGAATTGATATAGGTTGTGCCACGGAAAGGAAATGCATTCGGGATCTCATAAATCCTGTCAGCACATCTCTCTTCAACCTTTTTTTCAGGAAAGTTGGCATGGTTAGTCACATTGGTGCCATCGAAGAGCTCTCCAAGAGAATCAACATAGTTATTTTCCCTGAACAGATTCACATTAAAATATGGTTTGTGAATGCCAACAAGGAAGGTACCCTCTGCAGAGATACAGCTTCTAAGAAGTTTTGCTGTATCAAGATATTCTGCTGTATTCATAGAAATCTCCACAGCCATCAATTAATCCTGCTGACAGCAATTGCAATATTAAAACAGTAATCTCCCATTTTTTCATAATTAGAAAGAAGCGAAATATAAAGCAGTCCTGCATCAACAGAGCAACTGTTCTGCCTTAACCGTTCCATGTGCTCATTTCGCATCCTCTCTCTCATCGAATCAATGAGATTTTCCTGTGCTTCGGCCTTTTCAAACAAACCCTCTGTTTTTTGTTTCATCGCTTTTATAACCATCTCAAAAAATATATCCACCTCTTTTGAGATAGCTTCAAGATCATTGAGAGCATCCTCACTCAGTTTCATCTCCTGAGCATACATACGTTCAATAGCTTTTGAAGCATTTTCCATGGAATCACCGATTCTTTCAAGGTTGTTGGTAATTCGCATCATTTCGGAAATTTCATCAGCTTCAAATTCATTGACTCCACCTTGATACATGGATGTAAGATACTTGGTAATTACAAGCTGCATATGATCAATATGCTCCTCTACAGCATCTCTTTCTCCAAGTCTATCGTCATCTCTGACCTTGATGCATTTTGAAAGATTATGGAGGCGGTCCATTGCAAATTCAGCCATTTTGATAACTTCACTCTTTACTTTGGCAAGAGCACCGATGGGAGAATCCATAAAACGTGTGTCAAATTCAGGAAGAACATATCTGCCTTTACTTTTTTTCTCTTTTGGAGAGAGGAAAATGGCAGCTTTAGTTAGAACTGGAAGAAAAAAGAGGAAAAAAACGGCATTGATGACATTAAACATGGTATGGCCGTTTGCAATATATCTGCCCACATTCACATACTGTCCATTGGCCACCATAGAGAGATCGCCTGCCCCAAGCTTGATTGTTACAAATTGAATGATCTTGATAAAAAAAGGAAAAATTAACACCATCATGCAGACACCAATGACATTGAAAAGGGTATGTGCCCTTGCCGTCCTGTGAGCACTCAGGCTCGAAGAGCCAATTGTGGCAAGCTCTGCAGTTATGGTGGTACCGATATTCTCACCCAGTACAAGAGCCATGGCAGTTGGAAAGGTTATCAGTCCCTGAGTCGCAAGGGCCATCGTCAGTCCGACTGTTGCAGATGAAGATTGAACAATCATGGTGACTGCTGTTCCGACAAAAACGCACAATAAAACTCCACCACGGGTATCAGTATGGAATTTAGTAAAGAAGCCCACAAAATCAGGATTTGAACGTATAGGGTTAAGCCCATCACTCATAACTGTCATGCCGTAAAAAAGCAGACCAAACCCTAAAATAATTTCACCAATATAGCGGTATTTGTGCTGTTTTGAAAAAAACTTAAGAGGAACGCCTATGGCGATGGCAGGCAGGGCCGCATTCGATAGCTTGAAGGCTATGATCTGTGCCGTCATGGTTGTGCCCACATTGGCACCAAGAACAACACCAACAGCATGCTCAAAGGTCATGATACCTGCCCCGACAAAGCCAATGAGCATAACCGTAGTTGCAGAAGAGGATTGAATAACCGCAGTCACTCCGGCACCTGTGAGGCATCCGATTACTCTGTTGGACGAAATAGTTTCCAGAACCTTTTTTATTCTGCTTCCAGCAGTCTTTTCAAGCCCTTCGGTCATCATTTTCATGCCAAAGATAAAGAGCCCAAGACCGCCCAGTGTCTGTATTAAAATATCAACAAGATTCAATCGTCCCCCTATTTTATTCTGTTAACACCAATTGCAATATTAAAGCAGTAATCTCCCATCTTCTCGTAATTGGAGAGAAGGGAGATATAAAGCAATCCTGCATCAACAGAGCAACTGTTCTGCCTTAACCGTTCTATGTGCTCATTTCGCATCCTTTCTCTCATTGAGTCAATGAGGTTTTCCTGATCTTCAGCCTTTTTGAAAAAATCGTCTGTTTTTTGCGACATGGCTTTTATAACCATCTCAAAAAAGATATCTACCTCTTTTGAGATAGATTCAAGATCATTCAAAGCATCCTCGCTCAGCTTGATCTCCTGGCTATGCATCCGTTCAATGGCTTTGGATGCACTCTCCATTGAGTCTCCGATTCTTTCAAGATTGTTTGTAATTCGCATCATCTCGGAAATTTCATCTGCTTCAGACTCATTGACTCCACCTTGATAAATGGAGGTAAGATACTGAGTAATGAGAAGCTGCATCTGGTCAATATGCTCTTCCACAGCATCTCTTTCTCCAAGTTTGTCATCATCTCTTGTTTTGATACACTTTGAGGTATTTTTTAATCTACTTATTGTAAATTCAGCCATCTTGACGACCTCTCCCTGTACTTTGGCAAGAGCTCCGATTGGAGAGTCAATGAATCTTGTATCAAATACAGGAAGTTGGTAACGCTCTTTGCTCTTTTTTTCTTTGGGTGCAAGTTTGATCGCGGTCTTAGTGAGAATCGGAAGAAAAAGCAGGAAGAACATGGCATTGATTACATTGAATAGGGTATGCCCATTTGCAATGTATCTGCAGGCATTGACATACTGACCGTTAGTTATCTGACCTACATCTCCCGCACCCATTCCTATTGTTATAAATTCGATTAGTTTGAGAAACCAGGGGAAGATGACAAGCATCAAACCAACGCCAATGACATTGAAAAGGGTATGTGCCCTTGCTGTTCTGTGGGCACTGATACTGGAAGAGCCTATTGTGGCAAGTTCTGCGGTGATCGTGGTACCTATATTTTCACCCAGAACAAGAGCCATGGCTGTAGGAAAGGTAATTAA
The DNA here is from genome assembly GCA_015231705.1 of Desulfamplus sp. GTDB lineage: Bacteria > Desulfobacterota > Desulfobacteria > Desulfobacterales > Desulfobacteraceae > Desulfamplus. The sequence goes on from JADGBC010000073.1 coordinate 6,472, forward strand.
CCCCTGGGAAGCAAGAGTCATGGTTAGTCCAACAGTAGCAGAGGAGGACTGTACCATGATGGTTACAAGAGCCCCTACGCCAACGCATAAAAGAACTCCTCCAATAGAATCGGTACTGAATTTTGTAAAAAAACTGACAAAATTGGGATCAGTGCGTATGGGAGAGAGACCATCGCCCATGACTGTCATGCCGTAAAAGAGCAAACCAAATCCTAAAATGATCTCGCCTATATGGCGATAATAATGGCTTTTTGAAAAGAATTTGATCGGCACGCCAACTGCAATGGCAGGCAAGGCAAGTCCCGAGAGCTTGAAAGCGATCATCTGTGCAGTCATTGTTGTCCCGACATTTGCCCCCAGAATAACTCCTACAGCCTGCTCAAATTTCATAATGCCTGCCCCGACAAAACCTATGAGCATCACAGTAGTGGCAGACGAGGATTGAACGATGGCTGTCACACCCGCACCGGTAAGACATCCAATGACCCTGTTTGATGAAATCGCACTCAGAATTTTTTTGATTCTGTGTCCGGCTGTCATCTCAAGACCCTCGGTCATCATCTTCATGCCGAGTATGAAAATTCCCAATCCGCCCAAAGTCTGTATAAGAATGTTAAGACTCAATAGTAAGTCCTCCTGTTTAATAACAAAAAAAGATTTAAACGGGTATAAAAGTCATTTGAGCGTGGCCTTTTTGCAATCTATTCACAGTATCAGAGGGGCGTAGTACAGTACTCCTCTACTGGAATCAAACATAAAAAGATTACACTCAAGTCATTTAGTTCCCGAACCATAAAAACAAAATGTGTTTTTATGCTAAAATCAAAAAATAACACAATCCTAACACAATCCTAACAAAAGCGTTGGGACTATATTTCATTTAGCCATTTTTTTCAATTCAGAAATCTTTTTTATCTCATGCTCATTATTGAGGCAGGGCAACAGGGCATTATTGGTAAAAAGAGGTTCTTTTTCCAGATCAAACCTTGAATGGATCAAAGCCTTTTCCCACATCCGGGTATGAGGGATCGGAGTATAGTAGGCAAGAACCGGAATAATTCCCGCGTTTTTGACGGTCATGATGGACAGCTCCACGTCATTCAGGTTTTGACCTGGCAGGCCGCAAAGAAGATATGCTCCGATCTGATCACGATGAAACCCTGCTTTTTTAAGCATCTTTACGGCCTGGTAAAATTCATTTTCTTGAACCTTTATATCCTCTTTTCTTGCTGTTGAAAAATCGGTTGTTTCAAGGCCCAGACGAATTGTTTTAAAGCCTGTTTTAAACATCATGTCTGCAACATCTTTGGTTATCTGACGGATATGCATGGCATTAGGAGTATGAAAGGAGAGACGAGGCAATGATGAGCGACCTGACTGAAAAGATGTAGTGCATAAAGAATTACCGGCAGAAGAATCTCTATCAGTAGCAGAAGCTCTATCAGAAGAATGAATCCTGGCAGACACAGAATATTGAAGGAGTTTTTCCAAAAGAGGCAGGATATACTTTTCAGGATTGATGAGCAACGCGTCATCATAAAAGGCAATATTGTTCACTCCATAGTTCTCGTGCCAGTGGCAGATTTCCTGAAATACCGATTCTGCAGATCTGTGTCGAAGTTGTGGTTCCAAAAAAGATGAAGCACAATATGTGCAGGAAAATGGACATCCCCTTGAGGTAAGAACAGGAGCATAAGAAAGATTGGATATAAGGTCAAGAGCAGGGAAGGGTAGGGTATCGAGGTCTGCCGGATTGAAAAAATTCTCTGGTTTGACCTGAAGTGAAGAGCCTGTATCTGATCGCGGTGAGAAGCCTGTATCTGATCGCGGTGAGAAGCCTGTATCTGATCGCGGTGAGAAGCCTGTATCTGATTGCAGTGAAAAATCTGTATCTGATTGCAGTGAAAAGCCTGTATATGATTTTACAATGTCATAAATCTGCTCTTCTCCTCTTCCGGTAACCACCTGATCTGCCATGCAATGACGGCGGGCATGGTCAGTACATAGAGTTGCGTAAATTCCGCCAAGCACCACTGGAATATCAGGAAATATCTCTTTTATTACAGATATGGTCTCTTTTACACCAGATGCCCAGTAGGTCATAAGAGATGTAACCAGAATCAGATCCGGCTTTGCAATATTTTTCAGATCTTCTTTGAACCAGTCAGGTTCAATTCCATATCGGTAAAATGTTTTCCTTGTCTGCATGGCAAAATCATCATTGAGCTTATCATTGATTTTTGATTCAGGCAGAGGTATTGCTCTTTTTCTAAAAGGGCCGCGTCCGTCACTTAATATTTTTACCCTTTTTTCTATAACAGCTTTGGGATGAAATCTGTCCAGACAATCCATGAATGTAACTTGTGCCCCACCTTCTCTTATTATGGCTGCAAGTTGCAAAAGCCCTAGAGGTTTTGCCCAGAAATCAAAGGCTGCAAAATCATGTATCCAAGGATTTACACAAAGGATATGCGGGGATGTCATTTGAAGCATTTTTTGGAAAATTTTTCTCTATTGTTAAAATGGCTCATGAAAATTTTTTGTGTATTGTCAGAATGGTTCATGAAAATTTTGCGGCATCATTTAAAATAGCTCATGGAGGTTTTTTTAAGCTCTTTGCGGCTAAAAAGAAGAGAGTACTCATTGACGCCCGTGGCTTTGGATATCCTTGCTGCAATGGCATGACAGGAATCCTCATCTGGCCCATGCACCATTGTATATAGATTGTATGGCCATGTAGGAGCAGGATTTCGCCGGTAACAGTGCGTCACCTCCTGGAAAGAGGCCATTATTTTCCCCACATCTTGCACCCGATCCTCATCTACTTTCCATGCAACCATGGCATTGGCTTTAAATCCTGAGTTCTGATGTTTAAGCGTTGCTCCAAAGCGTCTTATGATTCCCCGTTCGTTCAGGCTTTCGACAACTTCAAGGTAGGCCTTCTCAGATATGCCAATTTCCAGTGCAAGTTCAAGAAAGGGTCGAGGTGTCACCGGAATGTTCCCCTGAAGGGAGGCTATTATTTTTTTTTCAAGTGTTGTCAGCATAAGTTAATATCTTTTCAGCATAAGTTGACATCTTTATTGATTTATCAGTTTGTGATTATTTTCTTGCTTAAGAATCTGTTCAAGATAGGTTTTTATAAAATGGGCAACCCCATTGTTATTAAAATGCATATGGTCATAAAAAAAATGTCTGTCATGCATCTGATCAATAAGGTTGTAATATCCAACACCCTCTTTAATGCCTATCTCTTTGAGCTTCTTATCGACCCGATCTGCACCTGGAAAATCTTTCATCAGAATCGGAAGGATAATATAGCTGATCCTGCTTTTATGCTCTTTTGCCAGGGAGTTGATATCACTTGCAAACCTGCTATAGTATTCAAACTTATCATAATCATAAAGACCAAGATAGTGCTTTCTTGCCTCTTCAAGTTTTACAGGATCAATTTTTTTAAGGGTTATCTTGTCTAAATCAGGGGCAGCGTATCTGCTTATTCCCTGCCAGTCATCAACAGCAATCATCTGAATATACGAGATAATTCGTTGAGAAGGAAAACGGTTTATAATCAGATCCCACAGAATTGAGATCTCAAATGGCTCATCCCGCAGGAAAAAGGTGTTGTTCTCATTGTTTATCGGGCAGAAAAAAATCCAGGGATCCACAAAATAGATGATGTGATCAGCCCTGTTTCCCATTCGGTAAAAATGGGAAAGGTGAATCTTGGCAGGCATGACTCCTCCACCTCCTCCCTTGGAGAGATTTATCACTTTTTTACCAAGAATTTTTTCCATTGTCTGGTGATTTGAATCACGGGAAAAAACTCGCCCCCTTGACGTGCCAAGAATCGCAAGGTCATAGTGGTCGTTTTTACCAGTGACCAACAGATTGGACTCAGTTTCCCGGTTATCAAAATGAATATCTCTGTTTCTTCCCGAAAAGAAAAAGAGAAGACAAAGCATTATAGCCATATTCAACAAAGAGAATATCAATAGCTTTAATATAAACTTACATGGCGGAATATAAAAAGTTTTAGATTGCATTTTAAGATCAATAATCCTTGATCAGAATTTTTATAAAGTTGCTCTTTGTAATACGGCACTTTCTGTTTGTTCTTGGTCAGTTCTGCTTTATTGGCTTCAGATAGAGACAGAATCATCAACAGGCTGATTGAATTATATTCACTCTTCTTTCCTGAATATCTGTATCTGGTGTCCGGTCTTCTCTCTGGAGATAGATTTGGCCTGATACATTGCCTTGTCAGCCATTTTCACCAGTTGATCCATACTTACATAGTTGCCCTGTCCAATATCGGCAATGCCAATACTCCATGTAACCCCTTGAGTCTCTTTTTTATCAAACTCTTCACAAATACGCAGACAGACACTCTCTGCCATACTGCTTGCAGTTACAGGCATGATAATGCAAAATTCATCTCCACCGTAGCGAAAAGCAATATCAATCTGTCTCAACCCGACCCGAAGAGTCTCTCCAACAAGGGCAAGAAGTGCGTCTCCAGCCTTATGTCCTTTTGTGTCATTGAGTTTCTTGAAGTGGTTAAGGTCAAAATAGACAAGAGATAGTTCCTGCTGACCACGTTCAGCTCTGGCAATCTCAAGACGGAGCTGCTCATAGAAAAAACGCTGGTTGAACAGGCCTGTGAGCATATCCTTTCTGGACATATCTTCAAGCTGCCGGGTTCTCTCTTGAACTATATTCTCTAATCCTTCGGCATAGTCCACAACCTGATTTTTTGCAGCATCTACTTCTGAAACAAGGCTGTTTATATAGGTATCAAAAATGAACTGGACATCAAACATGAGAATTTTATGAAGAGCCAGCCTTCTCTCATTACAGGTAAAACAGCTCTTTTTTGTGATAAATTTCTCTTCGGCTATATCAGCATCTTTTGTGGTCAGGTGTTTGTCGATTGAAATCTTCTCTTTTTTCGGGCGGCACTCTTGTTGTGCATCTTTGGTTATATAATCTGCAATAATCTCTTCAATGTTGTAAACAGCACTCACATATAGTTTGGGCGACACACCTATCCGTTTATGAATCTTGCCTATTCTAAGCCTGTTATTGACATACTCCTTGTCGTAAAACCCCTCAAAAAGCTCGATGATATAGCGTTTCATGGAGGCGTGCAGCCTGTTGAATGTCTCCAAATCACCGATAAGAAGTTCGATCTCCTTTATTGTCTTTTGTTTTTTGTAGAAATAATCAACTATATCGTTTATGTGCTCAAGCACAATTGGCTTGGTGTCTTTGAGGCACTGAACAGTCTCTTTATCAATTTTGAAAAGCTCTTTTCTGTAAGCTATCTCATGGTCAGTAATCTTGAGCTGGTCAGCTAAACTCTTTTCAGTAAGATAGTTTTCCCGTTCCTGATAATTTTCCTGATTCATTTTTTAACTTGCTCCTCTAGGGTTTTTAACATAACTCTTCTTTTATCTTCTCAAGAACAGATTCCGCTCCTTTGAAATCAAAGGCATTAAGTCTGTTTTTCAGGGTGTCGATATCTTTACTGTTGCAGCATATCATGCATTCCCGCTCAATAGCTGTAAAAGCGGCAGATGCATTGAAATTGTTTTTCTGCACAAGCTGCAAGAGTTCTTCAATTTTTTTCAACAGGGTTTTTATATCAATATCGTTTTTACCATTCTTGTTTTCATTGACTATCTCATTTTCCCCTTCTCGATCATCTTCTCCTCCCTTATTTTTTTCTTTTCTTTCAGGGATTACCGCAAAAGGTGCTGAGGTCTCAAGAATTTCATCAAAAAGTCTATGAACGCTTTGAAGAGGTTCTTCAAGTTCTTTGTCGAAATATTGATTCTTTTCAATATCTGTATCTTGATTCTTTTCTTGGTTGTCTAAATCTTGAATATTTTGAATACTTTTCTCATTTTTCAATCTACTCTCTCTATTTAGTATGTCATCAAGTTCTGATGCTGCCTGCTGCAAAGAGGTTGCCCCGATACTGCCCGCAACCCCTTTGAGTGTATGGGTAAGAATATGAGCACTCTTGTAATCCCTGCTCTCTATGTGATTTTTAAGTTCTGCCATAAGCTCTCTGTTCTGATTGTAAAATTCAGCAAGAAGTTTGCGATAGAGTGGTCTGTTGCCTGAAAGAAGGGCAAGTCCTCTTTTTACATCAATACCGGGCAGATTGTCAGGAATATCATCTTCAACAGAACTAAATTTTACCTCAGCATTGCTTTCAACAACATTGCTTTGCCCTAACACCTGAGAAAGAGACAAGGCTTCTCTTTTTTTAGGCTTGACCCATTTAGCTATGGTTGAGTAAAGCTGTGCTGTATCTATGGGTTTGCTTATATAATCGTTCATGCCAGCCTCTATGCACCTCTTTTTATCTTCATCCATAGCGTGGGCTGTCATGGCAATAACAGGCAAAGAGGAAAAACGGGGATCGCTGCGGATAATCGCTGTTGCCTCATATCCGCCCATCACTGGCATCTGCAGATCCATCAGCACAGCATCGTAAGAATTTTTGTCGAGAAGTTCCAGAGCGATTCTGCCATTATCAGCTACATCAACAACCATTCCAGCTTTTTTGAGTATTTCAGATGCCACCTGCTGGTTGATTGAGTTGTCCTCAGCAAGAAGAATTCTTGCTCCTCCTATCTTTTCAAGATAAGCATCCGCACCGTATGACAATGTTCTTTCTGTAACCGGTATTGCTTCACACTCTCTGCCAAATATACTTGCAATAACTGTAAAGAGCTGAGATGGTTTTACAGGTTTTGGAAGTATAGACTCAACTTTCAAGTTAAATTTAACAAGACTCTTCTGTATCTCTTCTGTATCGTAAGAGGTGGTCATGATAATGGGCATATTGGCAAACCGTTTATCATCTCTGATTTTTAGAGCCAGTTCTATACCATCCATCTTCGGCATTCTCCAGTCAATAATAGCTATATCAAAAGGAGCATCAGTTTTGCCTGAATCAAAGCGGATACCTGCTTTGGCTGAATGTGAATTTGAATCGCAGGAGTCAAGCAGCTCAAGTGCCTCCAATCCTGATGACGCAGTAAAAGGCTCAAATTTAAGGCTTTTAACAACTTGACTGAAAACTAATCGGGCTGTCTCATTATCGTCAACTATCAATATTCCGAGACCTTCGAGTTCACCAGGATCAATATTTTTGCAAACAAACTCTTGCTCTCCAATAGTGAAACTCGCAGTAAAGAAAAAAGTGCTTCCCTTTTCAGGCTCGCTTTCAACCCATATCTCTCCTCCCATAATGGAGACCAACCGCGAGCATATGGCAAGTCCAAGTCCTGTGCCTCCATAATTTCTGGTGGTGGAATCATCAGCCTGGGTAAATGAACCAAAAATTTCTTGCTGCTTGTCAAGCGGGATTCCAACACCTGAATCAGTGATGGAAAAGAGCACTTTGACCACGCTGCCGCTTTGAACCGTGCTGTCATCAACCTGAGCCGTGTTGTTATCAAAACGAGCTGTGTTGTTATCCGTTTGAGTTGTGTTGTCATCAACTTGAGCCGTGTTGTCACCGGAATCAGTCTTGTTATATCCCTTCTCAGCCGTCTCACTATCATCTTTTAACAGCTCTGCCTTGACTATTATGTTGCCCGTATCTGTAAATTTGATTGCGTTGCTGGTCAGATTTATCAATACCTGCCTTAGTCGAAGAGCATCACCTTTCAGGACAGGAGGTATTTCAGGGTCAACAGATAGAAAAAACTCAATACCTTTTTCATCTGCCTTGCCCCCAAAAAGGTCAAACAGAATCTCCACAGTTTCAAGCAGGTCAAAATCCTCTTTTTCCAATGTCAGCTTGCCAGCCTCAATTTTGGAATAGTCAAGAATATCGTTGATGATGCCAAGAAGAGAGTGGGCTGAACTCCTTATTTTAACAAGATAATCCCGCTGTTTTTCAGTCATAGGCGTGTCAAGGGACAAGTCGGTTAAACCTATTATGGCGTTCATGGGTGTACGTATCTCGTGGCTCATATTGGCAAGAAATATGCTTTTTGACCTGCTTGCAGCTTCAGCCTCTTCCTTTGCCTTTTCAGCTTCGTTCTTTGCAATTACAGCCTCTTCTTTTGCGGCCTCTGCTGAATTTTTTGCATTTTCAAGTTCTAAATTCTTTTTTGCAAGCTCAGATGTGCGTTCTTCAACTCTTGATTCCAGCTCCTGACGAGATTTTTCCAGCCTCTTTTTAGCTGTGAGAAGCTGTTTTGTCCTTTTATCAAAAACTTCTGCCAGATCTTGAAGCTCTTCATATTTTGCCAGATCTTGAAGCTCGTTATCTTTTGCAAGCTCTTGAAGATTTCCATTTGTCTCTGATATTGAGCGACAGACTTCTTCACAACTTGCCTCTCCTGATTCCATAGACGCAGTTACGCTGTCACGTAGAGCGACAACAGGTTTTGTAATCTTTCCGGCAAGGCGGAGCGTTATAAGCCAGCTTATAAAAATTAGAGCAAACACAAGCACGGATTCCTTGCCTATTGCTATCCAGACAGGCTTCAGAAAACTTTTTTTTTCAATCCCTATCTCTAATGAGAAGTTCATTTTGCTGACAAATGTCGTCTCTTTAACCGGATAACTTCTTTTTGAGATATATTTTGTATTCTCGGCAAAACCAACAGTAACAGCAGGGGAATCATTATCATAGAGCCTGTAATTGGCCGATTCACTCTCAGTCATTAGCCGCCGCATAATCCTTTCAAGGCTGAAAGTTACTACAACCGCCCCCTGCGAGGTATCGTAGTAGATTATGGGCTGCATCAGAACAATCCTGTTCTCCTCCTTGTTACGGAAAATTGTCTGTTTTCCAAAGGCAAGGGTTTCACGAAGGTATATTTTGTTTTTATCGCTTATTTCAATTTTTGCAGGGTCTGTCGCAAAAATAATATTGCCCGCAAAATCAACAATACTTGCGGCACTTATGTCAATTCCTTTACTGAATTCAGTAACTAATTGAGGCAAGTATGACTCTCTTCTCTGAAAATCGACAAGGCTGTTGATTATAAGCTGGTTTTCACTGAATCGTTTAGAGCTTTCACTTAAAATATCAAGATAGACATTCAGATTCCGAAGTTTTTCAATGCTTGTAATTGAGATGTGCGTCTCAAGCTGTCGTGTCATTGCTGTTACAAACAGGTATGATAGGGCAAAGGTTACTATAAGTAGGGATATTCCAACAAAAGTGGATATCTGCCACGCAAGCCTGCTCTGGAATGATTTTGGCTTTCTGGTCATAACACTCTCCTATTTTTCAACAGGCGTTATATTGTCATTCATGCCTGCTAAGAGTTGCCGTTGCCGCGTCTATTATGTCGCTGCCTATGATATCCCTATATTTAGGCATGAGATGAGAAGTGGCTCTTTGGAACAGTTTTATCTCATCTGGCGTCAATGTAATAATCTCTGTCCCTGATTTTTTGATGGTCTCTATAAAATCTGCTTCCCGTTTCTCGGTTTCAGCATGCTCAAATGGGGTGAGTTCTTTTGCTGTGTCAATCAGGATGCTTTGAAGTTCAGGTGGAAGGGAACTAAAAACTTTCTGGCTAAAGGAGAGAACATACCCAAGATAGGCGTGATTACTGATAATCAGATACTTTTGCACCTCATAAAACTTCATGTTGACTATTGCCACCAGCGGATTCTCCTGACCGTCAACAACTTTGTCTTTCAAAGCATCATATGTCTTATGAAAATCTATCGGGATAGGATTTGCCCCGAACGCCCTGAACTGGTCGGAGATAATCTGGCTCTTCATAACACGGATGTTAAGTCCGCTAAAATCATCAGGCCTGCGTATCGGTTTGTTGGCTGTAAACTGTTTAAAGCCGTTTTTCCAGATAGCCGCTCCAACAAGCCCATACTCGGAAAGTTTTGCAAGTAAAAACCTTCCTGTCTCGCCATCAAGAACACGGTAGGCATCCTCTCTTGACGAGAAAAGAAATGGCAGATCAGGAAACTGCATTGAGGGTACTAAAGGACTTATCTTGGCGGTAGGGGTAAGCACAATGTCAATCTCCCCGTTCCGTGCCATCTCCAACATCACATCATCATTGCCAAGCTGCTGGGACGGATAGACCTTTACATCAAGTTTGCCCTTGCTTTTCTCACGCACAACATCTGCAAATTTTACGGCTGCGGTATGGAGAGCTGAATCTTCCTGTATGTTGTGACCGAAACGGAGGGAATATACTTGTTGTGCAACGGGCTTGTTATCAACTGTTGAAGAATTTTTGCTGTTTATAAAAAGGAAGATTCCACTTGCTAAAGCGGCAAGAGATAAAAGGATAACTATTCTATTTTGCATGATATACCTCTTTTGTTCTTGTATTTTTAATAGCTTGGCATTTGTCTGTTCTGATTTTGCTCATGCTTATAATTTTTTGCCATTGTCTGAATCAGGATACACTGGATAGACAGGATAAGGCAGGATTTTTTTCATCCTGTCCATCCTGTTTATCTTGACCATCCTTTCATCTTGACCATCCTGATTCAGACAATTGTCGATGTTGGAATTAAAACCGCTCATTGAGTTCCATTGTCCGTTGACGCACCTTCTCCTCAAGCATACGGTTCTGGTCGAACAATGCAAGATGGTTCGCTAC
>JADGBC010000074.1 GCA_015231705.1 Desulfamplus sp.
CTATATCAGTTCTTTTAATCCGCCTGATTACATCATCATAAATCATTTTGTTTAAAAAATTAGATTGGGGAAGAATCCCTTCTTCACAGGGTATCATGTTTGGGAGCAGCCTTCTGCTGTTTTTTGTCGGGCCATATCCTTGTGGAATTTTAAGAACAAATGCACGATACCAGCCTTGAAGCATTCTGGCTTTATGAGTAAATGAATTATCTGATTTCACAGGCAGACCTATTAATTGTTTATCTGAATTTTTCATGATTTATCTGAAATGTATCCTATTTGTTATTGCGTAGCCGCTGGTTCCATATCTCGTCCTCTTGTGCCAGGGGTAGAAATTTTTAGGTCGCCGTATTTTATTGCCTGATCAGATACCAGATTACCACAGATACCGCAGCAACCATTAGAAGCAATTTTTGGGCTTGATTAGTTTCTTTTGATTTGACCGGCTTTACTGCGTTATTTTTGTAGCCGGTCTTAAACCTCCCATCTTTTTTTGGTTCTGTTGGTTCAAGCATCGCCGTTAATGCCAAACAGGCGATACATAACCATCCAGAAATCGTTGCGATCATCTTATCTCCTTATTGATGCTTTTTTTAACACTAAGTTCACCAGCCACGCCTGTGAAAAACGCCGAAAGTACCGCCGGCGTATGGCGTGGTCTGGTAACACTAACCATTTATTATCAGGTCGTTTTGACCTGATAACACCCTATAATGAACATTATCAGAGCAATTGTGCCCTGATAACAGGCCAAATCCTGAATTATCAGGGCAATTTTTACCTGATAAGTTGATTTTATACCTAATATCAGGTAGATTGGCCCAGATAAGTCAATATCAGGGCAAATTCTAAAAAACAATATTGGTATCGATAAGCAACTTTTCTCTATCATGTGGAATATAAATATGTCAAGCAATCACAATAGGAGAATAATGGATGATGTTTATGATGTTATGCGTCTGCACCATTATTCAATACATACTGAACGTTCATATTGTGACTGGACTAAAAAGTATATTCAGTTTCACAAAATGAAGTCTCGATGAATTAAATGGGGGAGAAGCCAAAATTGAGCAATTTTTCACTCACCTTGATTTTACTGGATGAAACGTGAGTGCTGTAGGAGAAAAATATATGATTATTGGCACAGGAAGAGTTGTTTTAAGGCTATATGGTATACACTCATTGAAAGAAAAACGGAAAATTGTAAAATCAATTGTCGGACGTGTCAAAAACAGCTTCAATGCCTCTGTAGCCGAAGTGGGGGCAAACGATATATACGAACGGGCAGAGATCGGGTTTTCTATTACAGGCAACGACCATAGCATTATCAATTCAACTATTGATAAAATTTTCAACCATATCGAAGAGATAGGGCTTGCGCATATTGTCGATACGGATTTTGAAATAATCAACCTGATGCCCTGAGCTTAGCCTGAGTTCACGAGAAATGAATTGACAGTTATTTTGTCCTAAAATAGGATGTTTTTGAGTCTGGAGGCATGGATCTATGAAACTGATTACGCTACATATGGTGAAGATACTTTGTGTTACTGCTTTATTTATGGGTATGTCGCAGACCTGTACTGCTCAAGGTAAACTGGTCAGACTGGCAACTATTGAATATCCCCCTTTTACTGGACAAAACCTTAAAAATGGGGGTGCTCTGGCTGAACTTGCCGTGGCAGCTTTCAAACTCTCCGGATACAGCGTTGAAATTACTTATCTTCCATGGATGCGGGGGCTGGAAATGACAAAGTTTGGTGACTATGACGGCCTTATGGATATGTGGTACCGGCCTGAGAGGGAGAAGTTTTTCATCTTTTCAGAATCTACCGAGGCTAACCAGATAGTCCTTTTTAAAAGAAAGGATAACCCTGCAAACTTCAGTACGTATGAGGATCTTAAACGTTACAGCATCGGAATAGTACGTGGCTATGCCAACCCTCCCGAGTTTGATGCAATGATAGAACAATTAAATGTTGAGGCGGTTGAAGGAGAGATTACCAATATAAAGAAGCTTCTTGGAGGCCGTGTGGATCTGGTATTAATGGATCTGAAGGTGGGTTGGTACATGATTAACACCGTATTTCCGGAACAGGCAGATTTGCTGATTTCGCTCCCTAAGGTTCTGAAAAATGATCCTATCTATATTGGCTTTTCCAGGGCAGTACCTGATATTCAAACTAAAGTAGATGCATTCAACCAGGGGATTAAGACTCTCAGGGAGTCAGGAGAGTATAAGTCTATCCTTGAAAGACATAACTTATAACGGCCATGCCCTGATGGGCACAACGAAGAATGAAAGTCTCATGATTGCAGATATTTCAAAAGACCTTCATATAAACGCTGAAAAAGGATGTAATTCATTTTATGAAAAATTTTATTTCTCTGTCTGTTTTGTTGCTAAGGAGTTTCAATTCAACAATAATTGCAGCAACACTGATGATGTTTCTTATGTCTAATATTTCTGTCCAGGCAGAAATTTACAGTACTGATGCGGTAAGCCTTTCTGAAGATTTGAATATCACGATAAAAAATATGAATATCAATGGAACTCCTATCAACCTTACTCTGACCCGCTATGAGAAACCCTCCGATCCTTGGGGGCTTTACTGGAAATATGAAGGTGCAGACATAGGGCTTCAGATGCAGACCGTTCACAAGCAGACATTTGTCTATGACGAGAGTGAACCTATTGAACGTCATAAGTTAGATATTTACTACACAGACCATCCTGAACAGAACAGGGTTATCCTGTTTGTGCCTGGAGGGGCTTGGCGACAGGGAGATAAAAGCCTTTATGAGGCTCTTGGCAACACCCTTGCCGGATATCACGATTTTACTGTGGTAGTTGTCAACTACAGGCTATCAAGTGATGATGGTGGTAATGCCCTTCATCCTGACCATATCAGTGACGTGGCACGGGCTTTTGCATGGGTAAAACAGAATATTGCCCCGTATGGCAAGGCCTCCAAAATATCTCTGTTCGGTCAGTCTGCAGGAGCTCATCTGGTCTCCTTGCTGGCTACTGACGGCAGCTACCTTGCAAATGTGGGATGTGCTACGTCAGATATCAAGGCTGTCATCTCAATGAGTGGAAGCTATTATCTGCCTGATTTTGTCTCCTTTCCCGGCAATCCTTTGGGGTTGAGTGCTGAAGAGGCTGTGATGTATGCAAAGATAATGCAGGATGCCTTTGGCGGGTCATCAGATGCCGAACTTGTTACTCCCTCTCCTCAGGCTCATATCCATTCCGGTCAACCCCCGTTTCTGGTTATTTACACATACGGAGATCTTCCAGGTTTCAGGCAGTCTGCGGAGAAATTTGTGAAGGCTGTGAAGGCCCTTGAGCCTGAGCCACAGATTTCATTAAGGGGGATCGAATTTTTTGACTACACTGATGAAGTGTGGAAAATAGCTACGGAACAAACAGATTCATCATATGCCGGTCACTGGGCAGAGATGATTGCCATCAATACTAATGAACCAGTTGGTTATGTGACAAAGTTGATAGTCGAATTTTTTCAATAACCGGCACGGCCGGAGCGAGGTATTGGCTCTCGGCCACAACGAACAATGAAAGTCACATAAGCACAGCTATTTAAAGAGACTTTCACATAAAAACCGACCCCTAAAATCTTTCTGAACGATTTAAATACGAATTCTTCCCGAAGGAGACTCTTATGGCAAAAACACCACACTATTCAAAAGAAGAGACCAAAATTGTCCACGGTATCACCACCTGCCATACAACCAGCATGGATCTTGTACCTCCTATCCACATGACATCCACTTTCAAGTTCAAAGATCAGGCTCAGGGGGCAGCTATATTTGCCGGAACAGAAGAGGGGTATCTCTATACCAGAATATCCAATCCCACTGTAGATCTTCTTGAAGAGAAAATCGCTCTGCTTGAAGGGGCAGGAGATGCTGTGGCCACATCATCAGGAATGGCTGCAGTTGCAGCAACAGTGATGAGTCTTGTCCGTCCAGGAGAGAATATTGTGGCGTGCAATGCACTTTACGGAGGGACTTTTGCACTTTTTCACACGCATTTGAAACGTCTTGATATTGAAGTCCGTTTTATTTCACCTGCTATGAGCAATGACCGTAATAACATAATACCTCTTGTTGACGACAAGACCCGCCTCTTATACATTGAGACACCTGCCAATCCAACGCTTGATATAATTGACATTGATCTTTGGGCAACCATTGCAGGGCAGTACGATCTGCCGCTGGCCGTAGATAACACCTTTGCATCTCCATACCTTCAAAAACCTCTATCACTGGGTGCTGATATTGTAATCCATTCTGCCACCAAATATCTTGGAGGACATGGAGATATAATTGGTGGTATTATTGCATCTACACCTGCGATGATTGCACGGATAAATGAAGAGTATTTTCACCATTTCGGACCTGCCATGAGCCCTTTTAATGCCTGGCTGATTTTAAGAGGCCTTAAAACTCTTGCCATAAGAATGGAACGGCACAGCAAGTCTGCTCTTACAGTTGCAAAGTGGCTTGACGCTCATCCAAAAATAGCCAAGGTATATTATCCCGGACTTCCTGCCCATCATGGACATGATGTTGCACTAAGACAGATGAAATATTTCAGTGGCGTTATGGCTTTTGAGGTAAAAGGTGGAATGGATGCTGGCAAGAAGGTTCTCAATGGCGTTCAACTCTGCATACTGGCTGTAAGTCTCGGGGATTGTGAAACCCTGATTCAGCATCCTGCATCAATGACCCATGCTACCTACTCAAAAGAGGATCTCAAAAAAGCAGGGATTGCAGAGGGGTTAATTCGTCTTTCTGTCGGGCTTGAGCATCCAGATGACATCATTGATGATCTTGACCAGGCGTTATCTTCGGTATAATAGCCATTGACCAGACTTACCCCCTTGCCTTTTCATAGCACACATTCACTCACTCCATGAATGACACGACGATATGAAGGATTTATCCCCTCTTCTTGTGCTGTTTCATGTAAAAACTCCTTGTCATCAATGTCCGCCATCTTGACAATCCTGATTTTGCATCAATTATTGTTGAAGTAAAAATACGGTTTTTGCCGTAAATAAAAAAAATGGCACCTGTTATTGTTGATGATCCAGTCAACAAACTGGTAACAATTTAACCTTTTAATGAACCACCATAATATACCAGGAGAGAAAATGAGTAAACGACAAGAAACATGTGAATTTAAAACTGAAGTTCAACAGATGCTCCACCTGATTATCAACTCTCTCTATTCAAACAGGGAGATATTTATAAGAGAGCTTATCTCAAATGCCTCTGATGCTATTGATAAGGCAAGGTTCAAGGAGCAGACAGAGCCCGCCCTTTTTGAAAAAGACAGTGATTACCAGATTAGAATATCTACAGATCCTGAAAAGAAAATTTTTGAAATTTCCGACAACGGCATTGGAATGACATATGATGAAGTAAATGAGAATATAGGTACTATTGCCAAAAGCGGTACTGCGGCATTCATGGAGGCCCTTCAGAATTCAAGGGAGGAGAATAAGCTATCTCCAGAGCTCATAGGGCAGTTTGGTGTTGGCTTTTACAGTGCCTTTATTGCGGCAGAGAAAATCACCCTTGTGACCAAAGCTGCCGGAGCAGCAAAGGGAGTCAAATGGGTGTCCGATGGTAAGGGTACATACTCAATTGAAGAGATTGACAAGGATGCAAGAGGCACCACAATCACTCTTGAATTGAAAGAGACCGGAGAGGATGAGCAGGATTTTACCGATGAATACACTGTCCGTCATATTGTGAAAAAACACTCTGATTTTGTTACCTATCCCATTATAATGAATGTGGAAAAAAGTGAACCCATACCTGAAAATGAGATAATAAAAGGGGCTGACGGCAAGCCAATAGGAGAGACTTACCGGAAAGTCAGAAAAGATGAGACACTCAACTCAATGAAAGCTATCTGGGCAAAAAACAAAGATGATGTAACCCAGGAGGAGTATGAGGAGTTTTATCGCCATATAAGTCACAACTGGGACAAACCCCTTGAGATTCTGCACAAAAAATTTGAAGGTGTAACAGAGTATGACTCTTTGCTTTTTATACCCTCAAAAGCTCCGTTTGATATGTTCCGGCCAGAAAGAAAACATGGAATGCAGCTATACTGCAAACGTGTATTTATCATGGATGACTGCAAAGAGCTGCTGCCTGAATATTTAAGTTTTATACAGGGTGTTGTGGATGCACCTGACCTGAATCTCAATGTAAGCCGTGAAATTCTTCAAGAAGACAGGCTGGTCAGAAATATTCGCAAAAATTTGGTAAAAAAGATATTTACTACACTTGAAGAGATGGACAAGGAAAAATTTGAGTCTTTTTACAGTGAATTTGGCCAGGCACTTAAAGCCGGTCTTCCAACAGATTATGAGAACAAAGACCGTATTGCTTCGTTGTTGAGATATAAGACCACCAAGTCAGATGGCAAATATGTGACCCTTGATGAGTATATCGAGAGAATGGTGGAAGGACAGAAGGATATCTATTATATAACCGGTGAAAACCTCAATGCCCTTATCAACAGCCCGCTTCTTGAAACTCTCAAGGCAAAAGATTATGAAGTTCTGCTCATGGTTGATCCTGTTGATGAGTGGGTTACACAGTCTCTTCATGAATATAAGGAGAAAAAGCTTAAAAGTGCTGAAAAGGGTGATCTGGAGCTTGGAGACAAGGTCGATGATACCAAAAAAGGTGAATATACAGCTCTGTTTGGCTTTATTAAAGGCAAACTTGAAGAGAAGGTTAAAGATGTTCAGGTATCCAACCGCCTTAAGGAGTCTGTCTCCTGCCTCTCTGCTGACGATTATGGAATGAGTGCCTATATGGAGAAAATTCTGAAAGCTACGGGTCAGGATGCACCGGTGCAGAAACGCTCGCTGGAACTCAATATAAATCATCCGCTTATCGCCAAGATGAAGCACATTTTTGAAACTGATACTACAAACCCAATTCTCAAGGATTACAGTGAGATTCTTCTTGATATCGCTATTGTAAGCGAAGGCGGCAAGATAGATAATCCTTCAAGATTCAGCAAACTTGTTGGTGAAATTATGGCAAAATCTATTTAAATCAACTTATGATGGTCTCGTAAAAAGCCTATTTTTTAAATGTGTCATAAATAAAATCAGATAGTTATGACTCTAAAAAATGCCGATTCAGGATTGTTTACGAGTGAATCAACTCATGGAGTGTCAAATAATATCTGGCACTCCATTAATATAACGACCATGCCCTGATGGGCACAACGAATAATGAAAGTCTTATAATTACAGCTATCTCAAGAGACTTTCACATAAAATTTATTGATGGGTGTGATGAAAATTTACCTTGAAAGCCTTGGATGCTGCCGTAACCAGATCGACAGTGAAGTGATGCTCGGACGCCTTGCCTCTGCTGGACACCAAATATGTAATGACCCTTCTAAAGCCGAGGTGATTGTTGTAAACACCTGCGGCTTTATTGCTTCTGCTTCTGCCGAGGCTGTAGATACCATTCTTGAGATGGCTCAATATAAAAAAGAGGGATCATGCCAAAGACTTGTGGTAACAGGATGCCTGCCTGAAAGATTCCGTGACGATACTATTGCTGAAGCTCTTCCCGAAGTTGACGCTTTTCTTGGTATAGGTGCATGTGATGATATTGTACGTGCGGTTGAGGATGATAGTCCCCATACATCTTCAGGGAATGGGACTTCCCGTAACTCTTCACAAAATGATAGTCCCCATACATCTTCAAAGAGTGATTCTTCCCGCACCTTTTCAGCAGATGATAGTTCCAGGGTATCTTCAAGTTCACCCTTGATACTCCTTCCTGATCCTTGTGCCAGAGCCTTTCAGGGATATCCTCTTCCACGAACTCTCACTCTTGACTACTCGGCATATGTCAAAATCTCAGAAGGGTGCAGCCACCACTGCACATACTGCATTATCCCCAAATTAAGGGGAAAACAGAGAAGCCGCCCGATCAAGGATATCACTGCTGAAATATCCTGTCTTATACAGCAGGGTGTGAAGGAGATCACTCTTGTCGGGGAAAACACTACGGATTACGGCTTTGATCTTGTTAAGCCAGATTCTAACATTCAATATCTTCGACACACATCTGTTATTCCTTCTGTCAAATCGGTGAACCTTGCAACTCTTCTTGAAGAGGTTTCATATTCTGCAAGCAGAACATTTTCAGGAGTGCAATCACAACTTCGGCAACAAGAAAAAGTGAATATTTTAGATAAAAACAAATTACACGATCCATCTGAGCTGATATGGCTTCGCCTCCTTTATACCCATCCATCTTCTCTTACTATAGAGGTAATTGAGAAAATTTGTGCTCTGGAAAATTTTTGCACCTACTTTGATGTTCCGGTACAACACGCCAGTTCAAAAATACTTAAACTCATGGGCAGAAACTATGATCTTGACCTTCTCTACCGTCTTTTTGAATCGATACGGGAAAAAGCTCCTGACGCAGCGTTGAGAACCACCCTGATTACAGGCTTTCCAGGTGAGACAGAGGCTGATTTTAAAACCATGCTCAAATTTGTTGAGGATATCAAATTTGACCACCTTGGTGTATTTGCCTATTCTGACTCAGAAGATCTGCCATCGCACCGTTTGAAAAACCATGTTCCTGAAAAAATTGGAGAAGAGAGGCTTGATATCATTATGGCAGCCCAGTCCAGAATCTCTGAAAATATAAACAGGAAATACATGGATAAGAGCCTGAAAGTGCTTGTGGAAGAGAATCCTGACGAGGGTATTTACCTTGGCAGAACAAGGTTTCAGGCTCCAGAAGTTGATGGCATCACATTTATTTATGGTTCAGGACTTGAAATCGGTACCTTTGTTGATGTAAAGATTACTGAAACTCATGAATATGACCTTGCAGGAGAACACTCAAGTTATGACCCAAGCGTTGAATCAAGCCTCATTGAACCAAGAAAACCCACCCACCTTTGAGCAGAGCCATACTAAGCTAAACCCGTCAAATCAACCAGAAAAAGTAACCGAATTAACCCACAAAGAACTAAAAGAGAGAATTTTATCTCAAGTGGGAGGTGATCTTGCTGATATTGAAAAAGCTCTTCATGATAACCTTACCCCTCACCTTGATCTTGTCTCTGATATTGCAGGACACTTGCTGTTTAGTGGCGGCAAACGGCTTCGACCCCTTCTGATGCTGTTAAGTTCACGACTCTGTAACTATCAGGGGGATCTGGCTGTAAAGTTTTCAACTATATTTGAATATCTTCATGCCGCAACACTGCTCCACGACGATGTGGTGGATGAGGCAAGTATGCGGCGTGGTAAAGAGGCTGCTCACTCCCGCTGGAGCGTACCCAAGGTGGTACTTACCGGAGATTTTCTGCTTGCAAGATCTTTGAGCCTTGCTGCTGAAACCGGCATTCCCGCATTAATCAGCGTAATGGCAGGAATAACCGAAGATATGTCCCAGGGTGAAATTGACCAGATGGTACAAAAAGGAAGGGTGGATCTTAGTGAAGAAGAGTACTTAAAGATCATCAAACGCAAAACAGCGGTATTGATTCAGGGGGCGTGCCGCAGTGGTGCAATAATTGCCCATGCAGGCAAAGAGAAAGAGGATGCTCTTGATCTTTATGGATATCATCTTGGCATGGCATTTCAGATGGCAGATGATCTGCTTGATTACACTGGCGATGCTGCCTCTCTTGGCAAAAAACCAGGAGCAGATATAAGAGAGGGTAAACTCACCCTTCCTCTCATACATGCTCTTTATGCAGCAAACAGCGATGACAGGGCTGTGATGGAACATGTTATCAGAAATTCAGTCTCTTGTTCCAGTAGCGACACAGGTTCTGTTAGCGACACAGATTCTGGTAGTGGCACAGGTTCTGGTAGCAACACAGATTCTGGTAGCAACACAGATTCTGGAACAATTTTTAATATGACAACTGACACAGGAGAAACAGATGGATTTGATCTAATTATTCAGAAACTAAAGCAATATAAGGGGATTGAATATACAGAATTGCAGGCAAAAAATCATGTCTTAAAGGCAAAAAAGAGTCTTGATCTGTTTGAGCCGTCCAAAGCAAGGGATGTTATGATGATGCTTGCCGACTACTCCATTTCAAGAAAAGTGTAATGATCAAAAATCAGGAGAGAATATGAAAATCAGAAGATATATATTATATTGTTTAACCATTCTGTTTTTGCCCGCCTCTTTTACCCAGACAATCTATTCAGAACAATCAAATATTTTAAACAAATCTGACAAATCAGCTCTGTCAAGCCCGTCAAAAAAATCAGGCAGCTCAAAGTCATCGCAACACCATGCCGAAAGCATACCAAGCTCACCGGCAAAGTCGCGACAGGCAGTATTCTCAGAAAAATCGGGTCAGGTCTATTCTGAAAAACCAAACTACACAACTGTCATTACAATCGGGGTCAGTCCGATTAAGAAAAATAAACTTGTAGCCAAACAGAATGCTACCAATGTTGCATTGAAAGAGGCTGTGGAGAAATCTGTAATTCGTATGATGAGCCGTGTTGAGCTTACCTTGAACCTTAATCATATATACGATGCTGTAAATCATCATGCTGAAAAATTTATTATATCCTATAGAATCATTGGAGAATTAACTCGAAAAGATGATGCTATTGTTGCGTTGGAGAGCCAGATTGACACAGATGCTCTTGCACACTTTTTTTATCAGAGGGGGGATGTCAATAACGATGTCAATATGCAAGATTTCAGTGTTGATGAAGTAATCATAGGAACTGTGGAGAAAGCGAGCGGATTTAATACCATCAAGGCAAAAATTGAGGGTTCTGATTATCTGTCAAGTTTTATTATGCTCAGAAAGACACTGAGCAGCATGAATGGAATTAAAGATGTTCAGACAAGAGAGTTAACATCTGATCAAGCCATTGTTACTATAGTTTTTACTGGAGATGGAAAAAATCTTGCAAATGAATTGATGTTAAATTCATTTCAGGACTTCAGTTTAGAGCTTTCTGACATTACTCCAGAATCACTTACTATCCGCTTTATACCCAAAACCAATGGGGATCTAATTGAAGGGACGGATATGGAAGGGGCCTATATTTCTGAGTAAGTAGCTTTTTGAGGTATGATTTCTGTAAGGGTGTAAAATTGCCACGTCCCTCATTTCTATTGTCATCATTTTGTATTTAAATAAATTTATGTCCAAACATTAACTATCCAAATATTAACTATCCAAGGATACTATCAATATGGGAAAAACGCTTACATTTCAAGTAGTAAATAACAAAATGTTCTTCAAATGCCATGCTTGCCAATCTAAAAGGATGATTTCTGTTGCTCCAGGACTACGCACAAGATCGATGCGTTGCCATAAATGCGGTGAGATAACCCGTTCTCTTCTTAACAGGCGGGTGCTGCCGAGAGAGTCACAAAGTGGTACAGTGCAGCTTCGTACTATAGATGGCAGTGAGATATCTGTGCATCTCTATGATTTGTCTGGATACGGTGTCGGTTTTGATTTATCAAGCAGGGATGTTGCCAAAATTGCTGTGGGTAGAGAGATCTACTTGAAATGCAGCTGGAACCCAATGCTTCTCAGCCAGAAACGATATATTGTCAAGTCAATCAAGGGGCAGAGAGTCGGTGCCGAGGTTCAACATTGATGCTCTGCCGCTTTGAACACGGCAATGTCTGTTTTCTGAACCATAATTAACGCTCTTATTTACTCAAAAACGACACCTTGCTATCGTTTCCTGGGCATATTGGCATCTGTCTGAATCAGGATGCTCAGGATTTACGGGATGAACAAGGATTTGTATTCTGTCAATCCTTCCATCCCGAATATCCTGATTCTGACAGTGTTGACAAGTCTCTTGACTGGATAGGTGGTGGCTTTGAGTATTTAGAAAACAGACGTTACCGTCATCAAAAATCAATATTTCCCGGGGTTCTTGGAAACGGAATGACATCGCGTATATTTGTAATTCCGGTGATGAGCATAAGAAATCTCTCAAATCCCATACCAAATCCGGCATGAGGGACAGAACCAAACCTTCTTGAATCAAGGTACCACCAATAGGTCTCTTTTGACAGACCCATTTTGTCCATCCTCTGTTCAAGCATCTCAAGCCGCTCTTCTCTTTGGCTTCCACCTATAAGTTCACCGATTCTTGGTACTAAAAGATCAACCGCAGCAACTGTACGCCCATCATCATTGAGCCTCATATAAAAAGGCTTGATCTTTTCAGGGTAATTAATCAGAAATACCGGCTTTTTGAAATACTCTTCAGCAAGAAATCTTTCATGCTCAGATTGAAGATCTTTGCCACTTTCAACTTTATATTCAAACTCTTTTTTTGATTTAAGAAGCAGGTCTATGGCATCATCATAGCTTATTCTTGCATACTCTTGCTGGATAAGTGTATCCAGAACTTTTTTAAGCCCTTTGTCCACAAAGTCTGTAAAAACAGCTATATCTTCGCTGCAATTAGTAACAGCATGAAGAGTCAAATATTTAACAAGCTCCTCAGCATGATCCATGTTTCCATCAAGATCGCAGAATGCCATTTCCGGCTCTACCATCCAGAACTCGGCTACATGGCGGCTTGTGTTGGAGTTCTCTGCTCTGAAAGTAGGTCCAAAGGTATAAACATCGCCAAGAGCCAGGGCAAACATCTCGGCAGATAACTGACCTGATACTGTAAGGTTTGCCTCATGAGCAAAAAAATCTTGGTTAAAATCCATCTTGCCCGCCTTTGCCACTGCATCTGGCTCAAGGCTTGTGACCCTGAACATCTCTCCTGCCCCTTCGCAGTCTGATCCTGTGATAATAGGGGTGTGCAGATAGCGGAACCCCTTTTCATTGTAGAACTTGTGGATGGCAAATGCCATTTCTGACCTTATGCGGAAAGCCGCACCATATTTATTAGTTCTTGCTCGAAGGTGGGCAATGGTTCTTAGAAACTCATCCGAGTGCCTTTTTTTCTGGAGCGGATAATCTTCAGGTGCAATATTTATTATCTCAACACTATCGGCATGGATCTCCCATTTTTGCCCCTTTCCAGGTGATTCGACAAGTCGTCCTTCAACACCTATTGCAGAGCCTGTTGTGATTACACCGATCTGACTGTAATTTTCAAGCTGGCTGTCTGCAATTATCTGAATATTTTTAAGGCAGGAGCCATCGTTTAGCTCCATAAATGAGAATTCTTTTGAGTCACGCTTTGTCCTGACCCACCCCTTTACAAGAACTTTATCTATTGATGTATCTGATGCAAGCAGTCTGTTTATCTTGATTCTTTTCATGTTTACCTTTCAGATTGTATTTGTTATTTAGAATCTTAACATTGTCTTATTATAAATTTATTAAATTTTCTGTCAAACTAATCATGGGCTTTTTTAAGGAGAAGAGCAAGATGAGTACTGATATTAAAGCATTTCAGGACTATTATGCAGATGACTATTCTCACTGTTACGGGTGCGGTCGTCTGAATGAATACGGATTGCAGATTAAAAGCTACTGGGATGGAGATGAGAGTGTATGTCGTATTCTTCCAAAGAATTATTACAGCGGTGGAAAGGCAGATATTCTTTACGGAGGGCTTATTGCCTCATTGATGGATTGTCATGGTGCAGGGACAGCAGCGGCGGCAAAAGCACGAGAGCAGAATATCGAGATGGTGGCAGGAGCCATGCCCCGTTTTGTAACAGCTTCGCTTAAAGTTGATTACCTTGTACCTACGCCTGTTAATATTGAAATTGAATTAAGAGGCACAGTAAAGGAGATCAAGGGGAAAAAAGTTACAGTTGGTGTCACGCTGAGTGCAGATGAGAAGATCTGTGCCAGAGGAGAGCTAATCATGATCCAGTTACCAGAACCGCAATAATTTGAGATTAAATAGCTGACAAAGTAGAAATAGGTTGTTTTTCAATACTATCATCATATGTACCTTGGCTCTTGCCCCGAAGATGCTTCAAGTTTTTCTATTTGAGAGATTACTTTGGAGATCCGTTAAGCTCATATCATTTAATAGAGATTACAGGAGAGTAAGTATATGGGAAAATGTTCCATACCGCCAGTCATTTCAATAATAAGCAAAAAAAGATCCGGAAAAACCACCTTTATTGTAAAGCTGATTCCCGAGCTTAAAAGAAGAGGCTACCGTGTAGGCACGCTCAAGCACGATACACATGGTTTTGATATTGATCATGAAGGAAAAGATACTTACAAGCATAAACAGGCAGGCTCTGAGACGGTTGTTATCTCTTCTCCCTGGAAAATATCAGTAATCAAGGATGTAAGACAGGAGTTGACGGTTGATGAAATCCTTGAGAGTTACTTCAAGGATATGGATATTGTAATTACAGAAGGGTATAAAAATGCAAACAAGCCTCAGATTGAGATCTTCAGAAGCAGTGCTCACAGCTCTCCGATTTACCGCAAAGGTGAACAAAAATCTCTGATAGCTGTGGCATCGGACATAGTTCTTGATATGGATGTACCGGTTTATGATATCAATGATATCAGGGGTGTGGCGGATCTTATAGAGAAGAGTTTTTTGGGAAAATAGTTTTCTATAGTATAAGTTTTACCCCAGTGTTGCTGCCATCTCAATTGAGGCTTTCAAGGCTTCGGGCGTGTTCACATTAAAAAAAGAGATCATTGCAGGGTCTGCTTTTTTTAATTGTTCTTTATCGATTGTTTTTAAATTGATTGAATTAAAAAAATTATAGATACGGTAATCTCCCGAATCAAGAAGTGCTTCAATTCCGTTGATACAATGTTTTGAATATACTGCACAAAGAGGTTCGTAATGGCCATCATAATGGGGTATGACCACATCTGTATCAGTCTCTGTAGAGTCAAGAAGTAATCGTATCAATGAAGGCTGAATAAAAGGGGCGTCACAAGGTACCACAAAGGAGAAGTGATTTTTTGCATGGTAAATACCGGAGTGAAGCCCTGTCAGTGATGATCGGTCATTATAGATATCTGGAACTGTCCTAACCGGATAGTTGCTGTATTCTGCAGGATTCTTTGTTACAAGCAATATCTCGTCAAACTGCGTTTCCAGAGTCTCCAGAATACGGGAGAGGATCGTTTTTTCTCCGATCTTTAAAAAGGATTTGTTTTTGCCTCCCATTCTGGAGTTCAATCCACCTGCAACAATTACAGCACTAAATCTTCTGACCTGATTTTGTTTTGGGATGCTGATAACATCGTATGTTACCTGATTTTGACTTGATCTGCTCATAAATTGCTCTCCTGCCAATACCTCTACTTTGTTAACTTCTCAGGTTTGATACCAGTCCGTTGTCTGAATCAGGATGTTCAGGATTTACAGGATATCAGTGAGAAATCTATCCTGCCCATCCTTCTACCATGAAAATCCAATCTGATTTTCATGATCGGGGGTGAGCAGAATCCTGTCATGGAAGTTTGTTCTGCCAATCCCGATTCAGACATACTGTAAATTTCACTTTTCATCCAGTATAATCAAGGCTTACAGTCCAGTTTTGCAGGAAATCTATTGATCTCATATAATGAAATGAGAAGATGATATGACCTGAACAGTAATTGAACTTCCTGCGGTTATGACTGTCTTTCCTTCTGGTATTGCAGCAATTGCTGTTGCCTCTGCCATTGACTGGAGTCGTCCTTTCTGACGAAGTGAATGAAAAACAGGAAGCACAGCTGCATCATCGTGCCCCCCATAGTCAAGAATGCCAAAAATAAATTGTGTCCAGTCAATGTCACGACCATGAAGGTCAGACGAGAGTTGTACTCTTTTCCGGTTAAGGCCTGGCACAGGGTGACCGGCAAGTTTCATAAGACCAGGAAGGGCAATCTGTAAAAATCCCATTAGATTGGAAGGAGGCCCTCCAGGGAGTATAAATATCGGCTTCTCTTTTAGTATTCCAAATCCAACCGCCTTTCCAGGCCCTATCCTGATGCGGTGAAAAATTTGTGTCCACCCCATATCAGAGAGGATTTTGGCAACAAGATCTCTGTCGCCTGTCCATGCACCACCGCTTGTAATGATTGCATCTGTGTTATCTAAGGCATGTATTAAAGTCTTCTTAAGTTCATCGGCAGTATCTTTTACGGTAACCGTAATGGTTTTCATTCCATAACTGTGGCAGAACGCACTCAAAGTAACCATATTGCTGGCATATAGTTTGCCTTCCGGAAGGGGTCTGCCAGGTGCAACAACTTCATCTCCTGTGGCAATAATAGCGACACAAGGCTGTTTAAAAACAGGTAGTTCACTGAATCCGGCAGCAGCAAGAATACCTGCAAATCCAGGTGTCAGGAGCTGATTTTTTTTGACTATGCGTTGACCTATCTTAACATCAGAGCCTTTGGGCAAGATGTTTCGGCCAATTTCTGCAATATTTTTTGCTGTTATTGTATTGTCGTCTTCAACATTGACAAACTCTTCGGCAAGCACTGCATCTGCACCATCAGGAAGTTTTGCACCTGTTAAAATACGGAAAGCCTCTCCTGGTTTCATAGGAGAAAAGGTTTTAATATCTCCTGCAGCAGAAGTTCCGGCAATGGTTAACCGCACAGGCCTTTTCTCGTCAGCATAAATTATATCCTGTGAATTTACGGCATACCCATCCTTTAATGATGCGTCAATTGAAGGAGAATCAACTTTGGAGAGCAAATCTGCTGATGCAATTCGTCCAGGGCATTCAGACAAGGAAACAGTCTCTATTCCAAGGGGTGTAATTGTGTCAACTGTTTTTTTTAAGGCTTCATCAAAGCCTATGGGCAGCCACTTAATCATTAAATTCTCCTATCTATCTATTGTTCTTTCAAGGTTTGATTGTCGGGTAGAAGAGTACTTGAAATCGTGAATTGTTTTGAAATCCACCCGACAGTTTAAACTTGAAGAACCAGTAGTCAAAATTATATAACCGGCACGGCCAGAGCACGATATTTGCTTACGGCCACAGCCAAGAATGAAAGTCACATAAGCACAGCTATTTGAAGAGACTTTCACATAAAAAATGGCACTCAAATGGAGTTTAATATTA
>JADGBC010000075.1 GCA_015231705.1 Desulfamplus sp.
GCCTTAACGGTGACGCTTCCAAAGTTATTGTCAAAGGCAAGGGGATGAATGGAAATGTTCCCCATGTATTCTCGGTTTACAAAAAATATTTTACTGTTGAAGATATCACTATCGGCTGGGTGAGAAATCACGGAATTCAGGTTCATGGGGAGCTTGATGCAGACTATCCGGTGATAAGAAACGTACATTTCAGAGACACATATGA
This sequence comes from Desulfamplus sp., assembly GCA_015231705.1. Taxonomy (GTDB): domain Bacteria; phylum Desulfobacterota; class Desulfobacteria; order Desulfobacterales; family Desulfobacteraceae; genus Desulfamplus. The sequence goes on from JADGBC010000075.1 coordinate 206, forward strand.
GCAGATGCTCAAAGTATCATACTCCAAAACCCAACCTGATTTCAGTGACGGCGGCATAGTTGAAAATTGCAGCTTTATATATACAGCAGGAGTTGGGCCACAGTGGTATATAGGTGGAGTGGATGCCCATAAATCAAAAGGTTGGATTGTAAGAAACAATCTGTTCCAGGACATTAAATCTCCGACATCATCTATGTCCGAGTCTGCAATCCATTTCTGGTCAGGTTCTACAGACACTCTGGTTGAAAAAAATGTCATAATCGACTGCGACCGAGGCATAATGTTCGGTCTTGACAACAGCCCCCATTATGGCGGCATTATCAGGAACAACTTTGTCCATGCAACCCGTGACGTGGGTATCTATGCGGCAAGTACACTGGATGCCAAGATTTACAACAACACAGTGTTTATAGATTCAACTTATTTTAATGCGATTGAGTACAGATTTGCAGATACCAATATCGATATCTCCAACAACCTTACCAACAAGGCCATCAGCAAGAGAGACAACGCAAGAGCAACTCTGTCAAACAATGTGGATTATGCGGCAGAGACATGGTTTGAAGATGTCCGCAACGGTGATCTCCATCTGAAAGAGGCTATCTATGCGGTTATCGATCAAGGTATTGACATAAATGGATTGACTCATGACATTGACGGCGATATCCGCCAGAGCGGCAAGGTCGATATTGGTGCTGATGAGGCTCAATTCGAGATAAAAACAATATCTTCACTGGAAGTTGAGCCGGACAAAACCGTTATTCTTTCCAATGGCAGAGATCAGGTTGTTCTTAAGGTCAAAGCCACATATCAAGATAACAGTTTAGCCTATATCAATGCCGATAAAATAGTGGCAAAGGACTCCAATGGCAAAGAGAGAATTCTTACCAGCAACATATTCCAGAGCTTTGTAACCGGAACGTACAAAATATATGCAACTTCTCAAGATGCAACCAGCCCTGAAGTTGCAATAACAGTTGAAAATGAGGATCTTGCACAGGCTCAACCCTCAAATATTGGAATGCTCCACAGGGCGGGACAGACATTTATAGTATTTGACGAAATTGTCCAGATTGTGGACAGAGCATCAATTTTTTATGATGAGCTTTACACCCTTGTCAAATCATATCCACGCAATATCCAATACAGGATTTACCGTTCACAAGAGCCGATTACAAGCCAGAACATAACCGCTCTTGTTCCTGTTGGAACGGTAAACAGCCTTTCTGGATGGAATCTTGAGCTGTATGGAACCGGTACCAGCAGCAAACATCAGCCGGCAATGCGATATGTGATCGCCGAAGGTTCATCTGCAATTACCCCTCTCACCAATCCGCCCAATCCCACTGCTACTTCTGCCACCACAGGCCCTATTAATCATGCAGGAACACCTCTTGATCTGGATCAGGGACTTTTTGTATATAGCCCTTCGGTGGGTGGTGCGTCATGGTATGCTGTCACTTCGGTTGTTGATGGAGTTGAAAACAGAACCGTAACTGACGGAGTAAACACAGCGTACATCTCAGGTGAATCTGTTGGTCAAGGAGAGCCTGTACTCCAGAGAATTGAGTTTGATAACAGTTTTCAGTATATCGCCAATGTTGAGCTTTACATCTATACGAGATGGGAAGCACCTCCAAACTGTTCGGTAATGGGAAAGCCTTATGATTATCTTGTGGGCAGACCCCAGAATATGGCATCTCCGGCACCTGTCGGAATTCATATGCACTGCTGGGGCGGAGATCTCTATGGCGGATATGGCTGGTGGAATGATGCTGAAGATGGTGCCCTGATTCTTTCATCCAACCAGTTTCCCTATGACTGGTGGACTGGATATCATGAAAAACTCTACACATTTAAGGGACAATCCTACACATGGGGCCAGAGCCTGTATCAGAGCGGAGTTGTAAAACCATACACAACCAACCGCCTTGTCTCATTTCTTGACTGGATGCAAGAGAGCGGCAACTGGAACATTGATCGCTCACGAACATTTACAGCAGGAAGTTCAATGGGCGGTTCAGGATCTTTAATGATGGCAATACGTTATCCGGAACTCATATCATGGAGCCGCTCATGGGTAGGGGTTCATGTACCTGAAAAGTCACCTAATTTCAAAAGCTCGTATCAGATTGTCTATGGAAAACCAGAATATGGCGTATTATTTAAAAAAGATGACTCTGATCCTGGAACTCCGGTGTGGGATTATTATAATGATGCCTGGTATCTTAAAAATCATGTTGATAAAAGCATTGGTTTCTTGAGTTTTTCCAATGGAAAAAATGACGGTGCAATTGGCTGGGAACAGGCAGTTGATTTTATAAATGCCCTGCAGGAGACCCGCCAGCCCCATCTGTTTATCTGGGGGCAGTCCGGCCACAGTCAGAGAACTGTATTTCCCAAAAACGGCAGTGAACGTCATATGGAGATTGATATCAAACTGAATCAGTCTCTGCCAGCCTTTACACGCTGCTCTTTAGATAACAACTATGGCAACGGCCAGAGCAGTGACGGGGATGCATCAGGCCAGGTCAACCGTTATCTATACTGGCAGACCCATGACCTTATTGAGACAGCTTCAACCTGGCAGATAAGCGTTGCATTGATGAACACTGCTCCTGCTGATGCCTGCCTTGTGGATATAACCCCAAGGCGTCTTCAGTCACTCAGTTTAGCACCCGGGCAGGTGATTAATTTTACAAACACAGACAACACAACAGCTGCTGTTGTTGGAAGCGGTCAAGTTATCGCAGATAAGTATGGATTGATTACTATTGAGCAGACAAAGGTGAGCAAAGGGGGAAACAGGATCACCATAAGTTTGTAACTTACTTTGCAGCCTGAAATTGTCGAAATACCATATCTACTCAAAATCGACACCTATCGATTCCTAAGGCCTTTTCAACACAGTCTGAATCAGGATATTCAGGATGAAAGGATTTACAGGATAAACATCTTGTCCATCCTGTAAATCCTGGCCATCCTGATTCAGACAAATAGCGGGAACCGGAATCAGCCTCCCGAAAAACGAATAAAATAAGGTGTCGCGTTTGAGTATATGAATGAACAGCTAAATCAGGGTGCCGCAGGAATCTGATATGTAGGAATATTCACATTCCATTTTTTGTAAATTGCTGCCATGGTACCATCAGCACGAACATCATCATAGGCTTTGGCCCATGCATTGACTATATCGTCAGAAGTATCTTTATTAAACGCGATAAACAAACCGTTTGAATCCATTTTGAATACAGCCTCAAAGCTATCAAGAGATATACCCAATTTTGCTGCGATCAACGGTGCAGTGTCACTGCTGGCAGCCCAGAGAGATATACGATTTCCAATAAGTTTTTTAAGATTCAACTCATCTTCAGTAACGCTATCCAGGTTGGTAAAACCATGTGATTTGAGAAACTGTTCACGAACGTCATCTCTGTAGGTACCTATGCTTTTAACAATTTTGGCATCATCCAGAGAGTTGATTTTAATGCCTGATCCTGCTTTGGCATACAGAACCCATTCAACTTCCAGAACAGGCCCCACCCATTTAAAAAGAGAGCGCCGCTCCTCAGTAAAGGTGGTAGAGAAAAGAGCGATATTGGGCTTTGTAGTCGCCAAATTGTATCCTCTTGCCCAGGGAACCATTTGAATCGGTGTGGTATCTCCCATTTTTTTCTGCATCTCAAGCACCAGTTCATAAACATATCCCGTTATTTTCCCATCTTTATCCATGTAATGTGAATTGGGAGACTCTTCAGTATAAATTGTCAGATCAGCGCAGATTACTGACGAACTGAAAAGCATAATCCCGGCAATGGCAATCATAGAGAACATAACAACTTTACGATAAACGGTTTGGCTGGTCATCTTGCATTTTCTCCTGTTGATTTAATGTTTGACTTCATTTCAATAGACAATCTCTTTTGCGACCGATCTTTAACACTACATTTACCGTGAAAACAGATCATGTTTAAGATTCTTATCTCTGATTTTAGTGTTATTTTGGCAAGAGAATCAGAAAATCCTCTTTGGTTCTGGCTTGTCCTGGTTAGGGAGGTGGCCGAGTCCCGACCATTAGCGTTTAGCTCACACAAAGAGATTATCCAAGGTAAAACCCAAGGCGTTTTGAAAAATTATCATCCTGAAACTCCGCACCTATATACTTATCAGTCTTGGTGCGGACAATGCATCTTTTTGATATCACCTCCTCTTGTTTTGTATCCAATTTAAATTCAAGCTCCAATATATCGCCAAGATCAATTACAGACATATATTTGCTGTAAATATGCAGCAACTCAAACCTTATCCCCTGCATTGACAGATTCCTTACTATAATATCACAGCTTTTATCTGTTTTTCGTATAAGGCAGGTACCAAAAAGCTCCACATCTTTTCTAAAATGTCTCCTGAACTCGATCTCCATTTCAGTTATCTTGCCGCATCTGCACTTGATTTTGATATTTTTATCTTTATTCTTCAAAGGAGATGCATCAAACTGTTTTTCAAACCCGCAATCAGGGCATATAAATACAGCCTTTGACAATAACTTTGGAAGCGTCACCGTTAAGGCTTCGTATTGTTACGTGATCCCCTCCAACCATGAACTGATCAGAGAGCACATATTCCCCATCATCAAGAAGAATGAGAACATTGCCTTTTCTTGCCGTGATTTCAGCCTGATTAAGCTCTGTTATATTATGAACTATAATGGTTTCAGGAGCACCGACCTCTTTGAATATTGCAGTAATATTTACATCACCGGTAATATCGAAATTATAGGGAAGGGTTGTTATTGAAGAGCTGTCCATTCCTGTGCCACTTAGCTGAACAAACTCAAAGCCATTGGCAGGGTTGGCTGAGATCTGAACTTTGTCGCCGTAAATATATACAGATTTTGAGGGTGTTATGGTAATAGTTCCCCCATTTGCAGGCTGAACCGAAGATATTATCTTATACTCTTCATTAGTGTTGATCTGCTCAAAAATTATGGATACAGATTTGTTGCTATTCATGGTCAAGATATTATTGATAATCTCAGAGCCATTCTGCCCACCATAGCCTGAGAAGGAGTAGCCTTGAGCAGGAACAGCCTTGAAAGAGACCTTTTCGCCGTCTGTATATGTGGTTTTTGCAGGGCTGACTACAACTGAACCACCCTGTGAAGGAGAGACAGAAGTTGTAAGAGTCCATGTTTTTAAGGGTGTTTCTGTACTTGTAAAAAGAATCAGGGTATCTCCGGCAACTTCAGCTTTTTTATCCTGATATTTACTGCCCACGTACATTCTGAATGTATAGCTGCCATTAAGCAACTGTTTGACAGCGTTGCCATCACTTGCTGTTATTCCAAAATCTCTCCATGATGCACGGACATAGCGAACTTTTCCACCTTCAAGAGCGTTACCAGAAGCATCCTCAAGCCGAACTGTAACTTTGGCTGTACTAAAGGCAACTTCAGGGTTCTGGCTGATATCCTGTTTGATATCAAGCTGGCCCTCTTCATACTTCATTCTAAAGGTGTATTTGCCAGGAAGAAGCTCCATAACAGACTGGCCGTTTATGTCGGTTACGCCATATTCAGCCCATGAGCTGAAAACAAACTTGACTGCTCCACCTTCAAGCGGATCGCCTGTGCTGTTTTTCAGTGAGACCACAGTTCTGATGGTTTTAAACTCAATTACACTGTTAGTGCGTATGTTCTGCCTGATATCAAAATAGGCACCATTATAGTAAGCTCGAGCTGTTATTGTGCTGAATTTTTCGGGAACTGATACAACTGCTTCACCGTTTGCATCAGTATTGCCAGCATCGTACCATGATGATGTCTGATAACGTATTTTCGCGTTTTCAATCGGGTCTCCCTGGCTGTTGACAATGCGTATTACTACATCTCCTTCCGGTACTGCTACTGCATGTGCAGCAGAAGAGAATGACATCAGGGAAAATACCATCAGAAATAGTGACAACAGAGCTGTGCTGATACACCTTCTTGTTGACTTCATGTTGTTACCTCCGTTATTTATTGCTGTTAGATGGAACTTTTTAGACTTTAATTTAATAAATGGCTGAAAATATAGATGGCTTTGTTGAAATTGCTGTGTAGTTAAAACTCCTTAGCGATAAATCACGTCGTCAGCAAGTATCATGCCTGAAAGTTTGCTGTAACCACTATATGGATTTCAATTTTAATGTTGCTTTTCTTTGGATATCAATTTATTGACTAAATAAGTCAGTTATAATCATTAGCTTGTGCTGTAATTTTTTATACCCTCACTTCGTATAATAATCTTCAATTAAATCTAACTATTTTTTTAGGGAGGATCACGAAAATGGATAAAAAAAAGAGGTATAGTTATTTTTATGCTATGGCTATCTGTTTGTTTTTACTGGTGTTAATGTCTGGTGTGGCAAGTGCTGGAATTGATCCTCCAGCATCGCCTGTAAAATTGATTTTTATTCACCATTCAACAGGTGGAAACTGGCTTGCCGATCCAAACGAATCACAGCCATATGGTGCTCTTGGTTCAGCACTTATGAACAATAACTATTATGTCAGTGCCACAAATTATGGATGGGGACCCCAGGGGATAGGAGACCGTACAGACATACCAAACTGGCCAGAGTGGTTTGTCGGCCCGAGAAGCAACGCCATAATGGCGGAACTCTTTAATGAAACAGGCCAGAATTTTCAGGATTATGGCCAGTGGCCAAGGCTTTCTTCAGATCCTGGTGGTGAAAATACCATCATAATGTTTAAGTCATGTTTTCCAAACTCTGATCTTTTTGGAGAGCCCTACGATGATGCTGCATCGGAAGTAAATGAACAATATACAGTCAGCAATGCAAAGGCGGTGTACAATGTTTTGAGGGGTTTTTTTGCCACTCGTCAGGACAAACTTTTTGTGGTCATTACCGCACCTCCCCAGACTGAAGAAATTTACGCTGCAGATTACCAGACCCCTGCTCATCGTGCAGCCAATGCCCGTGCATTTAACAACTGGCTTGTAAATGACTGGCTTGATGGGTACCCTTATAAAAATGTGGTGATATTTGACTATTTTAATGTGCTAACAGGTGTTAATAATCATCACCGTTATAACAATGGAGCTATTGAGCATGTAACTGTTCCGGGAAACAACATGGCAGTCTATCCAACAGATACGTGGGATGCACATCCCAATACAGCCGGGCAGCAGAAAGCAACCGAAGAATTTGTACCTCTTTTAAATTATTACTATAATGAGTGGAGAGGATCTGTTCATCCTGATCCATTAAAGATCCTTCCGGTTGCAGATATCAAGTTGAATGGGGCAGATAATTCTTTAGCAGTATCCTCTTCAGAATCTGTTACCCTTTCTGTGGGAATTGATCCTGGCAGCTATTCAGGTGTGAGCTCTGACTGGTGGCTTGTTCATCTGGCCCCTGGCAATGTTGTAAGGTCGTTTAGTGCTGAAGAGATGAATTTTATTAATGGACTTTCACCGGTAGTCCAGATGCCTTTATTGGGGTTTTCTTCAGTACCTCTGGTTCATATGTCAGGACTTGATCCAGGCAGCCACACATTCTGTTTTGGTATTGATATGGCTGTAAATGGAGTTCCAGATATCGACAGCCTCTGTTATGACTGTATGGTAATGGATGTTAAAATGGTGAGATAATTTAAGATGAAGATAACATTGAATGCGTTTTCTTTTTTGCAGAAAAAATTGACGGACAATGGTTTTAGTTTCTACAATGTTGAGATGGAAATACCTGAAAAAAGTACAGTAAACGATCTTCTTGCTATCTTGAAACTTGCAAGAGAAGATGTCGAAGGTGTTTTTGTTAATGGTTCAATAGCCTCTTTTAATGCAAAGCTAAGTATGGGTGACAGGGTAGGGCTGCTTCCGCCTGGAACACCTGGGCCTTATAGAGTTATGCTTGGAATTGTAAAAAAAAACAGAAAGTTATAGGAGCTGTCTGAAAGGGGCATGTCAAATTGTTTACAGTGAAAATACATTCTGATTTTTATGATTAGGGGTGGCCAGACAATGGCCATGAATTGTTTGAGAATGAAACTAAATTTTAAATAAAGAGGATATAGGGATGTCTTTTTTTAATAAGATGTTGTCAAAAATAGGAGTAGGTTCAGCAAGTGTTGAGACCGAGCTTTTCAATGATGTTTTTGTTCCAGGAGAATTTGTAAGGGGAAAAGTTACTGTTAAAGGAGGCTCTGTCGAACAGAATATTGACAGTATCTATTTTAAAGTAAAAAGTACCTATGAAGATGAGATCAAGATAGAAGACGATGATGAGGAAAAAGAGATAAATATAACACGCAATGCTGTTATTATGGATACCCAGATCTCTGAACCATTTACTATAAATCCTGGTCAGATAATAGAGTTTGAAATTGACTTTACATTGCCGGTTTACACTCCTGTAACTGCGGGTAAAACAAAGACATGGGTTGAAACAGGTCTTGATATAAAGATGGCTGTTGATCCTGCAGATAAAGATTATATACATGTTCAACCACATCCATTGGTAGATGCAGTTCTTGGCAGTGCAATGGATATGGGGCTTGAAGTATATAAGGTTGTATGTGAACCTGCTCCGCGTAATATGAATATGAAAGTGCCTTTTGTTCAGGAGTTTTCATTAAGACCGGTTGAAGGCCATCTGAAAAATAGACTTGAAGAGATTGAACTGATATTCAGGCCATCAGAGAATAGTGGATTAGATGTTTTTATGGAAGTGGATCGAAAATTAAAAGGTTTGTCTGGAAGGCTTGCAAAAATGATTGGAACTGATGAAACCATGGTTAGATTTTCTGTTGATTATGAAAATCTTGATAATCTGACTGTTATGCTTGACCATCTTATTGAACAGAACTGTTGAACATGACTCATTCCTTATTACAGGATTGAAATTCCTGAACAACTTGAACAAGAACAACAAGATAGTAAAAATTGAATTGTATTTTTTTAGGGGGATAGCCGTAAATGGTTGTACCCCCTGTGCTTTTTTATGGCTATAGCACTCTTCTGATCAGTCATAACTTCTCAAAGCTACTACAATATGTTGTGTTAAATGAGAACTTTAAGTAATACATAATGTATTTAAAATGAGAACTTACGACTCAAGAGCACTCTTTTAGAAACTGGCCATACTCTTGTGTTGACTTTTGATGGATTAGTCTATATATGCTGAGCATATTAATAATAGTTTTTGATATATCAATGGAGGTAATCAAATGATATCAAGTCATGGTCAAAGTATGACAAGTGCCCATTACGCACGTATGGGTGAGAAAGAGTGTGAACAGATTCATATGGGAACACTGGAAATCCTTGAGAGAACAGGTGTTGATGTTCACCATGAGGAGGCAAGGCAAATCCTTGCAAAAGGAGGAGCAACCGTAGATGGCATACGTGTCAGGATACCTGAGTATATGGTAAGCCGTGCCCTTGCCCAGGTTCCCAAACGGATGACTCTTTATGACAGAAACAAAAAACCTGCAATCAGGGCATGGGGATACAATACCTATTATGGAGGCGGCTCTGACTGCCTCAATATTTTGGATCACCGTACAGGTCAGAGGCGACTTCCGGTTCTTACAGATGTTATTGAGGCTGCCAAGGTTATGGATACTCTGCCTGAGATTGATTTTGTCATGTCTCTGTTTCTTCCAAAAGATGTGGATCAGAGCATTTATGATAGATATCAGATGGAGGTAATGCTCAATTACACCACAAAACCAATTGTTTTTGTGAGTCCCGATTTTGAAGGGTGCAAAGCTGCTGTCGAGATGTGTGAAGCGGTTGCAGGTGGAGAAGAGCAATTTAGAAGATATCCGTTTGCCACATGCTATATCAATGTTACATCGGGTCTGATTGCAAATGAAGAGGCACTTCAAAAATGCATATATCTTGCACGCAAGGGGCTTCCACAGCTATGGATTCCTCTTAATGCCGGTGGTGTCAACTCACCTGCAACTGCTGCGGGGTGTATGGCAAACATGAATGCCGGCATCATGCTTGGCGTGGTGCTCTCCCAGCTTGTTAACGAAGGTGCTCCTGTTGCTGTTCCTGGATGGAATGGTGGTCCGTATAATCTCCAGACAATGGTTGGCAACTATGTCCTTGCTGACGAACAGGGAATTCCTACCACAATGGGCAGATACTATGATCTGCCTGTATTTGGTCTTGGAGGTTCAACTGATTCCAAGGTGCTTGATCAGCAGGCATCCATTGAGATGACCATAAGCCTTATGACAGCACTTCTGCATGGTGCAAATATTGTCCATGATGTAGGGTTTATGGAGTCAGGTCTTCAGGGCTCTTTGCAGCTTCAGGTTATGGCCAATGAGACTATAGGTTTTTTAAGGGCTGCAACCCGTGGCGTTGTGGTGGATGATGAAACTCTTGCTCTTGATGTTACAGAGGAGCTTGGGCCTACAGGTGCATATCTTCAGCATCCGCATACCCTCAGACATTATAAGGAACCTTTTTACTCAAAACTTTTTGACAAGGGCGGATATGCCCAGTGGCAAAAAAAAGGGAGCCTGACTATGGCTCAGAGAGCGTCAAAAATTGTGGATGAAATTCTTGCCGGTTATAAATCAAAAGCTCTGCCCGAAGATGTTCAGAACAAGATAAAAATCATTGTAGAGCGTGAACAGGCTTGGATTAATACAAAAAAGTGATAACCGGCACGGCCGGAGCAGGATATTGGCTTTTGGCCACAACAAAGAATTAAAGTCACATAGGCACAGCTATTTAAAGAGACTTTCACATAAAATAGGCTTGAATCGATCTATACAACACGCCCAAAAGACGTTGTTTTCTAAAGACAAATAAAAAAGAGTAGAACTATGAAAAAATATGATAAGCATTTTTTTATAAGAGATCATTTTGTATATGACCCGACAAAACCTCGTGCAATCAGAGAAAATGTCAAGACCGGATTTGATACAAGAGCTCTTCATGCAGGCTTTCACCCATTGGAGAACAAAAACGATTTTGTCTCGTTTACCCCTCCTATTGTGCAGTCAATAACATTCCCGTACAACACTTTTGATGAAATTCCCTGTCCCGTTTATGGACGAACCAGAACTCCTACCAATACGGTTCTTGAAGAGAGGCTTGCTGCTCTTGAGGGTGGAGAAGCCTGCATAACCGCCGGCTCCGGCTCACAGGCGCTGTTTAACCTTATTTTCACAATGGTAGAGCCTGGGGACAATGTGGTTACATCGCTCAATATCTTTGGTGAAGGGTATAAACAGGCAACATCCATTTTTCCAAAGAAATGCAATGTTGAGTTCAGATTTGTAAAAGATCCGTCTGATCCTGAATCATGGGGTGATGAGATTGATGAAAAGACAAAACTTGTCTGGATTGAAACCCCAAGCAACCCATGCCTGTTTGTCACTGACATCAAGGCAGTAGCCGATGTTGCACATGCTAAAGGTGCTCCTGTGATGGTGGATAATACCACTGCAACAGCAGCTCTACAGCGTCCAATGGAGCTTGGAGCAGATTTTGTGCTTCTTTCCATATCCAAATTCATTGCAGGAAATGCTACGGTTCTTGGCGGAGCTGTTATTGGGCCGGAGCCTCTTATTGAGGATATAAGGTGGAATACCACTGAATTTTTAGGTTCAATTATTCAGCCCATGGAGGCGTGGATGACTCTTCAATACATTGAGACGCTATCAATGAGAATGGCTAAACACAGCTCCAATGCCCAGGCGTTAGCAGAATTTTTGAGTCGTCACCCAAAAGTGGAGCGGGTTAACTATTCAGGTCTTTCGACTCATCCACAGCATGAACTTGCATGCCGTCAGATGAATGGAAAGCATGGCGGCCTTATGTCCTTTGTTGTCGCAAACGGGGTGAAAGGGGCAGCAACTGTTATGAACAGCTTTAAAACCATTGTCCATGCAGTAACCTTCGGGACAAGCCGTTCGATATGCATGCATCCTCCGACTATTACTCATGAGCACTTAACTCCTGAAGAGAGAAGGATCGCAGGAATTGATGACGGACTGATCCGTTTTTCTGTTGGTCTTGAAGATCCGCAGGATCTGATTGAAGATCTGGATCAGGCGTTAAGGAAAATCTGAAATCATGCATTCTTGCGAATCGTAAATTTATAGTATAGAAATTTTCATTTTATTGATTGTCAAATCAATATGTTGTGGAAAAGCCCGCCCAAAGGGCACTAATTCATTATTTGTCTGTAGATTAAAAAGGCGATTTATCCCGTATTTTATGAATGCGGAATGAATCGCCTTTTATTATTTTGACAAGAAAAACAGAAAACATTGTTGATTCTGGCTTGAATATTGTTGATTTTGGCTTGTCCAGGTTAGAAGAGATGTCCAAGTTTTCTGTTGCCACACCTGATAAGTTAATGTAGAGAAAAGTTTAGGTAAGAATAAAACTATAGACTCATGGAGGTTGACTATGAAATTTGCTTATGGAGTCAGCGACTTTAAAAAAATTGTTACTCATAACTATTTTTACAAGGATAGAACTGACAGAATTCCTCTGCTTGAACAATCTGAATCCCAGCTTTTCATACGCCCCCGCCGTTTTGGCAAAAGTCTTCTTCTATCCATGCTTGAGAACTACTATGATGTGGCTAAAAAAGATGAGTTTGAGCGTCTGTTCGGTCATCTTGCTATCGGAAAAAATCCCACCCCGCTCAGAAACTCATACTTTATCCTTAAACTTGATTTCTCCTGTGTTGATCCGACAGGATCGGCTGATGATATCAAAGGAGCTCTTTTTGATCATATCAATGACTCAATAAAAAGGTTTATTCTATACTACAGAAAATATGATCTGGCGGAGATTGACGTCAACAGGGACAATGCTATCAGTTCCATATCATCTCTTCTCTCCTCCACCAGCATAACTCCTTATCCTGTGTTTCTGTTTATTGACGAGTATGACAACTTTGCAAACACGGTTATGATGGGAATGCAAAGATTAGAGTTTTCAAAGGGGACAAAAAAAGAGGGAACAGCAGATGAACTCAGATACCAATCTCTGGTTCATGAACATGGGCCTTTGCGGACATTTTTCAAGTCAGTGAAAGCCTCGACATCCGGCAGCATGTTTGACCGCGTATTTATAACCGGAGTCTCGCCTGTGGTCATGAGCGATATTACCAGCGGATATAACATTGCTGAAAATATCTATTTTGAACCGGAATTCAATGATCTGTGCGGCTTTACGCAATCTGAAATCGAGCATGTGATTGAGCAGATTGTCAAACAATGCAATTGGCATGAAGATAAAATCATTGAAGCTGTTGATCTTATGAAAACTTATTACAATGGCTACAGGTTCAGCCATACCAAAAATGAGTATATCTATAATCCAACATTGTCTCTCTATTTTTTCAAACAGTTCCAAAAATCCTGCAACTATCCAAGAAGAATGCTCGATGCCAACCTCGCTGCTGATGAATCCAAACTGGAATATATAGCAGCACTTCCAAATGGCAGGGATATTCTCATGCATCTGATGGAGAAGGATCAGGAAGTTGTCATTTCCGAAATTCAGGATCGCTTTGGCATTCAGGATATGATCAGTGATTCATCCATGGATCATACTTTTCTGGTCTCTTTTCTCTACTATTTTGGCGTTCTGACCATTTCAGAGGATACCAAGCATCTAAAGAGCACGCTTAAAGTTCCCAATCTTGTCATGAAGAGTCTGTATGTTGATCGTATCTGTAAAATGCTTCTTCCATGGCCGACAGTAAGAGACGAAGGAAAACTTGCTGCGGACAGGGTTTCAGCAGCGATTTAAAAAAATAGACATTTGAAATATTCTTAATATTATCAGATAGGTGAGGCTCTCATTTTAACCTCGATCAACTTTCCATTTCGCATCAGATTTAAAGCATTAAAACCACTCGATATAACCTGAATTTTTTGCATATAACTTTTGGATAGGCCATTGCAGTGAAGAACATAACTGATTTTTGAACATGTTTCGTAATATGTGCCACTACGATTAAAGAAGAGATCTATGAAATTATCTAACCCGATTTCTGAATTTGTATTTTGTAGTATCACGGAGAAAAAACCGATAAGACAGTTCTCTAAACATAAAGTCCGGATGGCCATAACCAGTTGCTTTCTGAAATCTCTGTCTGCACGTTGTCGGGGTTGTCCGTTTTGTGCAATCCTGCTTTGAATTTCCTGTCCTTTTAACTCAATCTCCCCCAACTTCGTTTCCAGCTTTTCCAGCTTTTTTTGACGGCTTGGCAATAGTTTGGGGTGATTTTTACAAATAGATTGCTCAATCTTGAGTTTCTGTTCTGAAATACTTTCTTCCTGAGTCTTCTTTTGGGCCTGATTTACTTCCAGTTTGCTCGTCAGTTCTTCATTTATTCGTTGCTGATGCCGATCTGTCAATGGCCAAAATAAATGACCCAGTAGCGGCCAATAAAATTGACCCAGTTAGCACAAAAAAATATCAAGAATTGAGCGTTTCTTTGACCTCAGGTTCATGATATTCAAAACCAGCGTTAATGGGTATCTCCTCTAAAGCATATCCAACTTCTCCTTTTTTCCTTAATCTATCAAGCATCCACTGCTGAATGCGGGCATTAACAGGAACACGTTTCAGGTGTGGTGGCAATTTGGGCTTTGGTTTTCCCCTGTATCCTCCACGACTTTTGAGCATAATCTCACCTCATTTTGTTGTTAATAATCAGAAGATGCTTGATATCAGGGTGTTTTAGTAAAATGTACTACGCTTTACAAAAAAAGACCCTGTTTTCATGGATGTTTTTGAAGGGTTTGATTCTCCCCTCTTTTTAACCCATATCTGAGCATGTTGTTCGCCGAAACGAAACAATAACAATAACGGTCAGGCAAACGATATCAAGCACTTATCTTCTGTTTTAATCGATAACTATCACCTCCTAACATAAAGATATGTGAATGATGTATGAGGCGGTCAACCACAGGCACCGCCACATTATCATCAAAGAAAAAATCACCCCAACTGGTAAAGTTCTTATTTGTGGTTAAAATCACGGATCTGTATTCATAAAGGGCATTTATAAGCTGAAACAGGTTGAACATCCCCTTCCTGTTCATGGGTAAATAGCCAAGCTCATCAATGATGATGACATCAAACTTGAGGATAGCGTTGATCTTCTTTTTAAGCTCTCCTTTGAGTTCAGCCAGCTCCAGAGTTTCGATAAGTGCCATGGCAGTGGTAAACATCACTTTATAACCGGCTTCCACGGTTTTGATCCCTATTCCAATGGCCAGATGAGTCTTGCCCACACCGGGAGTACCGATAAAAATGATGTTTTCCCTGTTGTCGATAAAGGTAAAATCCAGCAGCCGGGATATCTGTTTTTTGGTGACGGTGGTCTGGAAGTGGTAATCAAACTCTTCTAAATGTTTCAGAATAGGGAATGCTGCCCGTTTCATGTTTTGCAGGATACGCTTTTCATCTCTTGATGAGAGCTCATGGGTGACAAGTATATCGGCAAACTGAATATAGGAGAGCTCGTTTGACTCTGCCATCCGGACGATATCGGTCAGGGATTCAGCTGTGGAATTGAGACGCAGGGACTTGTATTTCGAAGCAAGCTTATCAAATGAGGGCATGATTTGTATCCTCCATATCTTTTCTGTTACTTGCTCGAATATCCCCATATCCAACCAGATCCGCATTGGCATTGTGGGGTATCTGTCCCTTTACTTGATGGGTGTTCTCATGCTGCCCAGGAAGAAGGCATCCATCCAGATAATCTCTGATAAAAGATACCTTTAATCGTGGCCTGTCTGTCAAGCCTGAGATCGCCTGTATAACCGTCGCCTGATCTTGCTGTCGGCTGAGAATCGCCTTCAGACCCACAAGTTGATCTTTGTAAATTTTGGGGGCTGTCTGCTTGATAATGCTGCAAATACGCCCTCCGGTCTCCTCTCCTATAATTGCATATATGTCACTTTCGTGGTCGGCGATCTTTTTCTGATAATCACGATAATGGTTGTTATTCTTGACAATTTGCCCTTTTTCCATAAGGATTTCGTGGGTTGCGATCTGTCTGCCTGAAGCTATCTCATAAATTAACAGAGTATTTTCACGGCTGTTAACCAGAACAGATCCAGACTGATAGAGCTGCGGAACTGAGTATTTATTGCATTTCCATGAGATCAGTGATGTCTTGTCAACCGTTCTTGTTTCTCTCC
>JADGBC010000076.1 GCA_015231705.1 Desulfamplus sp.
TACGAATCGAAAATCAAGCATGTCTATACTCCTTAAAAATGGTATTGAATTTAATGATTTTTAAGTGTTAATTCAATACTATAAGTATTTTCGAGAAGTTGACAACTTAGTTTTCTGGAAATCTATAGGTATCTTAAAGAGCATGGGGGCCATGCCAGGAGATATATTTAAGCTTATCTGGATGGAAACCATGATTATGTGCTTTTTCGGCGGGGTTGTCGGAAGTACAATGGCATACGGATTATCAAAAGTGACGGAAATCCTGGTAAGAAAACTTTTGCCATACGCACCCACCGGCTCTTTAATTTTACTGGATGTCAGATTGATTTTTGTCACGCTAGTTTCTGTATTGATCATCGGTTTAATAAGCGGACTATACCCCGCATGGCGTGCCGCAAGAGTCAGACCTCTTGAATCCATCAGAAGTGATATCAATTAAACTGGTATAGCCAGATTTTGGATACCCCAAATCATGAAAATCAGAATGCATTTTCATGGTAAACCAGCATGATTGTGTATCAATCACCCCCTAATATAAAAATGTGATCCATTTTCACGGTAAAACATAGCAAATAGAAAGTGAGAAAGAGATGATGGTTATAGATAAAACCAGCACTAATGGGCAAAGAATAAGCATAACTGCCAAGAATCTAAAAAAAATATATAATCGGGGAAGCGAAGAGATTTGTGCGGTTAACGATGCATCTCTTGAGATAAAAAAAGGGGAATATATATCCTTTGTCGGACCTTCAGGTTCTGGAAAAACAACTTTGGTCAACATCTTGGGATGCCTTGACAATCCGAGTTCAGGAAGCCTTTCAATTGGAGATAGAAAGATTTTTGGAGGTGGTAAACCTCTTTCAGAAAATGTGCTTACAAAAATAAGACGAGAAATTTTTGGTTACATTTTTCAGAAATTCTATCTTATTCCCACGTTGAGCGTGCTTGAGAATGTTCTTCTGCCACTCATTTTCTACAAAAAAGAGTCTAAAGGTGATGACGCTTCTGATATGAAAGATGGCTTGAGACTTTTGAAGATGCTTGGTATGGAAAATAGAATGCATCATCTTCCAGGACAGCTTTCAGGTGGTGAGATGCAGCGTGTGGCTGTAGCCAGAGCTCTTATTAATAAACCTGAGATCCTTCTGGCAGATGAACCCACCGGAAACCTGGACTCTTCAAGAAGCCAGGAGATTGGACGTCTTCTTCAAGAGTTGAATCAGAACGAGAAACTTACAATCATTTTAGTTACGCACAATACAGAACTTGCAAAGACTGCGGACAGAATAGTTGAACTTAGGGATGGCAGGGTTTTTGTGTGAATTTTATGTGAAAGTCTCTTGAAATAGCAGTAATTATGCGACTTTCATTCTTCGTTGTGGCCAAGAGCAATACCTCGCTCCGGCCGTGCCGGTTATTTATGGATTAACACCGTATTCCTTAAGTTTCAGTTGAAGTGTGCGTCTGGAAATGCCGAGGATTTCAGCCGAGTGTGTTCTGTTGCCGTCGGTCTCTTTAAGAGTCCTTAAAATCATCAGTTTTTCCATCTCCTTCAAGGACTTTTCCTGTGTGATAACCTCTTCCGTCTTAGCAGGGATGCCATCTATAAAAATAATGGAGGGGGGAAGATCCTCAAACATGATTGTTTCGCTTCTGGAAAGAATAACTGCTCTCTCCACCGTATTCTCAAGTTCTCTGATATTTCCTGGCCAATGGTAACCAGTAAGGGCATCCATTGCCTCTGATGAATAGCCTGTCAAATGTCGACTATTTTTTTGAGCATATTTTGAAAGAAAAAAATCTGCCAGCAGAGGAATATCAGATTTGCGTTCACGTAATGGAGGCAACTTGATACTGACCACATTCAATCTGTAAAACAGGTCTTCTCTGAATCTTTTATCATTAATTGCATCTTCAAGAACTTTATTGGTAGCAGCCACAACCCTGATATCTACTTTCGATATCTTGCTGCTTCCTAACGGTTGAATTTCCTGCTCCTGTAATACCCTCAACAGTTTTGCCTGGAGTGAAAACGGCATATCGGCTATTTCATCCAAAAAAATTGTCCCTCTATTCGCACTCTGAAACCTGCCTGCCCGTTTTTTTACTGCACCTGTGAAAGCTCCCTTTTCGTGCCCAAAGAGTTCACTTTCAAGCAATGTCTCAGGTAGGGATGCACAGTTTATAGTGATATAGGGATGATCTCTCCTGGGACTTAACCGATGAATCGCATCAGCTATCAACTCCTTTCCAGTGCCGCTCTCTCCCAGAATAAGAACAGAGGCTTCTGTAGGGGCGACCCTTGATACCAGATCAAAAATCAGCTGCATAGGTTCGCTGATACCAATAATCTCTTTAAAAACAGTATGACTTACATCTGTTGGACTTCCTGAGAAATCCCTGTTAAACTTATTCTTCTCGACACTCTTTTGTACAAGTGTTTTTAATGCCTCAATATCAATGGGTTTTGTAAGGTAGTCCTTTGCTCCTGATTTGATAGCTTCCACTGCAGAATTTATGGTGCCATAAGCTGTCATTAAAATTATCTGCATACCAGGTTTTAAATGAAGCATCTGTTGCATTGCCTGAAATCCGTCCACCCTGCCCATCTTTACATCCATAAGTACCAGATCAAATGAGTGACTTTCAATGATTTCCAAAGCCTCTTCCCCTGAAGATGCCTGCTCGATGGTAAAACCCTCTGCAGAGAGAACTGCTTTAATCATCATGCGATGGGAATATTCATCATCTACGACTAAAATTGTTTGCCCGGTCATCTCTGCTGTAAATCCTCCAGATTTATGTGAAAGTCTCTTGAGTTAGCAGTAATCGTGGAACTTTCATTCTTCGTTGTGGCCGAGAGCCAATACCTCGCTCCTGCCGTGCCGGTTATTTTCAAAAGGAATTGTAATTATGAAACGACATCCTCTAGAACTGCCATGCAGGGGACTCTTGACTAAAATTTCCCCACCATGATTCTCAACAATTTTTTTTGAGATGGCAAGTCCAAGTCCTGTCCCTTTTTCATGTCTGGTAAAAAAAGGATCGAATATTTTGTCATGATAATCTTCTGGAATACCTGGCCCATCGTCCTCAACCCAGATGACAGTATCTCCTTTGCTATAGTTATTTGCTGCACCGATAACAAGTTTTTGCCCCATGTCAAGCTCTCGAAGAGAGTTAAGCACCAGGTTGAGAAGTACCTGGGTCATCTGATGGATATCGATATAGATGCTCTTCATGTTTATCTGGATATCTGTTTCAATACTGATATTTTTGTATTTGGAGTCCCCTTCAACAAGAAGAACAGTGTGCTCTATGAGTTCCATGGGATCAACATGCAGTTTATGAATTTCAAGCGGTCTTGCGAATGTAAGAAGATCTGTTATCACCCTGTTAATCCTGTCCAGCTCTTTTACCATAATAGTTGCATATTCACAATTTTGGGGATCATCCTTTAAAAGATGGCTCAAAAATTGTGCAAATCCCTTTATTGAACTTAGAGGATTTCTGATTTCATGAGCAACTGCAGCCGCAAGTTTGCCTATTTCAGCATGTTTTTCACTTTTTCTGACCTTGTATTCCAGACGCTTGATCTGCTTGAGATCGCTGAGATGTTTTTTGATTACAAAAAGAAAGAAAATACCTCCTGCCCCAAGTGAGGCCAGGATTGCCATCATTATCATGGCATGGTGCAGATCTGCTTGTCTCACATTTTCATAGTCTGTCATGTACAGACCTATAACAGTCTCAAAAGCTACTGGAAGAGCATCAAGTTTTCCCGGCAGGAGATGATAATCATTCTCAGGCACTCTACTGTGAGGATCTTCATTGCCGATAGAACCGAAATTAAGGTACCTTCTTATCTCAAGTACATTTTTCCCATCTTTAAGCTTTATCATTCTGTTTTCATTATGTTGAAAAACTTCCGGAATTGGCAATACCTCTATCTCTTCAGGTGTGGGAAGTGGTATGGAATTGCAAAGAATATCTCCTTTAGAATTTTTATAGTAAAGATAAGCTATGTCTTTATTTTGTGAGGTATGCAGCATAATATCTTTCAGGCAGTTGTCAGACCACATAGCACCCATAATTCTGCCCCGCACATCTGCCTCCATGGAGTGAAAAATTAGCTCCCCCTCTTTGATGAGTTGTTGCAGTGCATTTTTTCTATCACGATTCAGGTTGAGCCAGGTTGACCATCCTGTAAAGAGGATAAGCAGAAACACAACAGTCAAAATGAAAAAACCCGGAATAAAAAGCCTGTTAGAAGAATTTATTTTCATAAGTCAAACCTGTAAGAAAGAGTTTTACTTGATACCTATGCTTTAAATCCCCATGTTTTTTTGAGTTTAAAACACTTGTAAATCTCAAACCATATAATTGTTGTGCTTCCAGCCATGACACACAACAGTGCTTCAAAAAAATCGATCCTCTCAAACTTGAAAAGATCAAGCAGAAAAGGAACTTCAAGGCTCAGGGTCAGAAAAACGAGTGCACCACCCACGACCCACTTTACAGTTCTGTTTGGTGTAATTAGAATCTTAAATATATTTTTTGTCCATGAACGGTTGGAGAGAATAAGTGCGATATTTGATGCGATCAAAGTTGTGAAGGTAAGTGCCCTCACCTCGTTTTCCGCATAACCCATATGGAGTCCAACAGCATATACAAGAATCACAACAAGCAGAGCAGATAACCCCTGTGTACAGCTCATCATGATCTTGTCCATCCCAAAAAACGGTTCATCAATCTGCCTTGGAGGTCGTGTCATAATGTTGTTCTCCTCCTCTTCCGCCTCAAAAATGATAGAGCAGGCAGGATCAATGATAAGCTCTAAAAATACAATATGAACAGGCCAGAGGATCAAAGGAAGATCTTTGAAAAAGATGGGCATAAGTGACAATCCTGCGATTGGAACATGGATTGCAAAAATATATCCAAGAGCTTTCTGGAGATTATCAAATATTCGCCGCCCCATTCTTATTGCACCTACAATGGAGGAAAAATTGTCATCCATCAGCACCAGTGATGCAGATTCCCTTGCCACATCCGTACCCTTTTCCCCCATAGCAATACCAATATCAGCTGCTTTGAGTGCTGGTGCATCGTTAACTCCGTCTCCTGTCATGGCAACAACTTCGCCGTTTTTTTTGAGCGAGTTTACTATTTTGAGCTTCTGTTCAGGAACAACTCTTGCAAATACATTCACCTGATTTATCTTGCTGCTTAAACTCTCCTGACTCATTGATTGAAGTTCATCTCCGGTAATATATCTCTGATTGTGTTTCAGGCCTATCTCCCGTGCGATGTTCTGTGCAGTGACAGGATAGTCTCCAGTAATCATAATCACTCTGATGCCTGCCTGACAGCACTCCTTCACAGCCTGCTCGACATTATCTCTTATTGGATCAGACAGTCCTATAAGTCCGACAAATTTAAAGTTAAAATCGTGCTGATCTGCTGGCAGCAGCTTTAAGTTTATACTGGATAGCTCTTTAGCTATCATGAGGTTCTCTTTATTGTGGCTATCCTTTGTTATTGAGGAGTTCTCTTTGGTGGAGATATCATTTACTATCAAGGAGTTATTTTGGGTGGAATCCTCTTCTGCTATTGAAGCACCATCTTTAAATGAAATCTCTTTTACTATTGCTGAACCATCTTTTATTATGGCTTGTGCTACACCCAACACCCTTAATCCTGATGCAGCCATCTCTTCCGTGGCTTTTAAATATTTAGATTTGATATTCTCACTTAGATGACACAAATCAAAAATAGCTTCAGGTGCTCCTTTTGCGGCTATTGTCTTCTCTTTGGTCTCTGCGTTTGTAAAAACCCTTGACATGGCAAGCATGGATTTTGAAAGCGGGTACTCCTTTAACATCTGCCAATCTGTGTGGACATGTTCAGTATTTAAAAGATAATCAGTCTCCATCTCCTTGATGGCTTTTTCCATTGGGTCAAAAGGGTTGATCTGACTTGATAAAACTCCAAACTCTATAATTTCGTGAAATGGTTCTGGAAATTTGCCTGTTTTGACTACATCATGGAAATCTGTTCCATTGTACAGCTTTGTAACCGCCATTTTATTCTGTGTAAGGGTTCCTGTTTTATCTGTACAAAGAACCGTGGCTGAACCCAAAGTCTCAACTGCGGCAGGTTTTCGGGTCAACACATGGCGTTTTGAAATTCGCCAAGCTCCTATTGCCAGGAAAACTGTAAGAACAACCGGAAACTCTTCCGGCAACATGGCCATGGCAAGGGTTATACCTGCCAGAAAACCATTTAACAGATCCCCCCTTGTGACAGTGTAAACAGCAACCAGAAGGATACACATTGAAATTCCTATTATTGCAAGCCGTCTGACTAACAGACCCATCTCTTTTTTTAAACGTGTCGGCTCCTCCACAACTTCATCCAGGGCTTTGCCTATCTTTCCTATTTCAGTCTCTTTACCCGTGGCTGTAGCCCGTAAAATAGCGTTGCCCTGAACAATCATTGAGCCAGAATAGACAAACGGCGTATCATCTCCTCCGGGCTGAACTGTGTGCTTATAAACTTCATGAACATTTTGTTTTATATTATTCTCAATATTTTGTTTTGCCTCTCCATGGCTTGCTGCATATTCATGTCCCGTATCTCCACGAACAGGTTTGGGATTAATATTGTTTTTTATATCATTCCATTCAGCCCATTCAGATTTACGCACAGCCACAGACTCACCTGTCAAAAGAGATTCATCAGCCATAAGGTTTACAGAGTATAGAACCACAGCATCTGCTGGCACTCTGTCCCCCTCCTGCAAAACAAAAATATCTCCTGTTACAACCTCTCTTCCTGCAATACGTCTCTCCACTCCATCACGAATAACAAGTGCCCTGGGGCTTGCCATCTCCTTAAGAGCATTCAAGGCATTTTCAGTCTTTTTCTCCTGATAAAATTCAATCCCCATAACTACAAAGACAAAACAGAGCAGCAACAAACCCTCCTGAACATCTCCTAAAATCAGATATAATGTTCCAGATGCCACAAGAAGAAGAAACATAGGCTCTTTTGCAACCTCGAAACCTATAGAAAAAATGCTTCGGGGTTTTGAAGAGGGCAGTTCGTTGTACCCGTCAGTCCTGATTTTTTCTTGTGCATCCTGCTCGGTCAACCCTCTGAATTCTGATGATTTAAAATCAATTTTCATAATTATTACCCATATTGAGTCAGTAGCTTTCGGTTTCTGTCACGAAAAACTTTCAAAATTTCAACATCCGGAAGTTCTAAATCTAACTCAATCCCCATATGGCTCCGTTAATAGTAATTGTTGCAAGATATAATAAGCAAAGCATTATCTGTTAACAGCACTTAAATTACAACACAGGAAATTATCGGAGAGCCATTTTTATTAACATCAAATAATTTCATTTAACCTTTCTTTGAGGATCTTCATGGGTTAGCGTGATGACTATCAGAGTTGCAAAGAGGCTATCAGCACAGCAGAAATTATTTCGATTGATCTCTTGTAAAGATCGGCTCAAGTATGCAATGTATAATTCATAAAAAACGGGGGGGGGAATGAGTTCCTATTCCTCCAAATTTCTGACAGATAAGGGGATTTTTTTTCTAAAATACAGGACACTATGAGTGTAAGGAGCATCACATGGAGATAGACGGTAACAATAAATCACCCCACCCCGAAGAGATTGAGCAGGTGCTTGCTTTGCTTGAAAAACACAAGCTGGTTCAAGAGATGATGCATAAGCAGAACCTTCCGGCACTGCATAAACTGCTGGAACAGCTCTCACCGCAATCTATCGGACGCATAATAGAGGCTCTGCCTTCCAACGATCACCAATTTGTGTGGAACCACGTCCGCGACGAACGAAAGGAGGAAATTCTGCTTGGAATATCGGATTCCATGCGCGTTGAGCTGGTTGCCGATATAAAGCCACGGGATCAAAGCACCATGATCAGGGTGTTTGACCTCCACGAAGGATGTTTGAGACAAATCCCCATCGAGTCAAGAACAGATCTTGCCGGAGCAAAACCCATCTGGATTGATCTGGTGACACCGGAAGAGGAACAACTGGTATGGGCAAGAGAAATCTTTGGAGTGGACATCCCCGACCCCAGGGAATTGACTGATCTGGAAACCAGTGCCCGTTTCTACGTTGAAGACAACGGGGAAATTCATTTGCACTCGGACTTTCTTCTGGATCGGGAAGATGAATCCCGCAATGTGACAGCAGCCTTTATTTTGAAAAAAGGTACCCTGTTTTCCGTACGGACCAAAGAGCTTCCCGTTTTCCGCCTGCAACGATTGCGTGCAAGAGCGGAGTCTGGGTATGTCTCCGAAGCAAAGGATATCCTGCTGGATCTCTATGCTGCTAATGTGGAATATTCAGCCAATGCCCTGGAAAGTATCTACGCAGAGGTGGAGAACATGGGCAAGCTTGTATTTGGTGCCCGCATCAGCGATGACGAGGCGGAAAAATTGCTTTCCATGATTGCCGCTGAAGAGGATCTCAACGGGCGCATACGACGAAATGTCCTGGACACCCGAAATGGATTGTCATTTCTCATGCGCCGCAAAATTCTCTCCCCTGAGCAGCACGGGGAGGTAAAGGAAATTTTGCGGGACATTGAGTCCCTGGACGGTCATACCGCATTTTTGTTCAACAAGATGAAATTTCTGTTAGATGCCACGGACAGCTCCATCAGTATCAATCAAAATAAGGACATCAAGCGATTGACAGTCCTCAGTGTGGTTTGCATGCCGTTAAATATCCTGGCCAGTATTGGCGGAATGTCCGAGTTTTCCATGATGACGAAACCAGTTCCCTGGCCCATTGCTTACGGCTGCTTGATGTTCGCCATGATTTTCGTTGCCGGCTTCACCTATATTGGTCTGAGAGTTTACGAGAGACGTAAAAATAGAATCCGGTCACAGTCGAATCAAGGATATAATTATATTATCTAACAGTATTCAGACCCTTTCAAGGTGGTATAAAGACACTCCTCTGGCTTCGGATGAGGTCGTCACCGGATCCGTCCAGACATATATGTCCAATTCCGTTATTACCGATTCCACATCTGCTGCTACCGCATTTGCAACCGGTAAATGCACAACTATCTGACGAGACTCAACAATTCAGTAATGTGGTTGTTTTTTAATGAGATGAACTGCACCCTATTGAATTTGGGTTAATAGAGGTGCAATGAAGATGCAAGAAAAAAAGGAAACTTTCAATTCGTCCCATAAGCCATCAACCCCCAAAAGAGGATTTTTTGCACCCCTTAAGCAATAAGGTTAGATCAATCCCAAATTTTGAAATATTTTGATGGTCTTGGGTGTAAAATGATCCATATCAAGGTTTTCCGAAATCTCAAAAATTGTTTGTGGTAATGTACGGATACCGTAACTTTCATCAGGGTGGGCTTTAAGCTTAAGATACTCTCGTTCTGTAATTTCCATCTGATAGATACACTGAGTTTTTCCCTCAACTTCAAACAGCTTCAAAGGTTCCAGTTTAAACTCTTTTGCCTTTT
This sequence comes from Desulfamplus sp., assembly GCA_015231705.1. Classification (GTDB taxonomy): domain Bacteria; phylum Desulfobacterota; class Desulfobacteria; order Desulfobacterales; family Desulfobacteraceae; genus Desulfamplus. Next base: position 9,538 of record JADGBC010000076.1, read on the forward strand.
TAGCGAGAACCCCGCTCATTTCCTCCTCTTCTAATTCCCGAATGAGTCCTTCAAAAGGGGTCTCTCCAGGATCCACATTGCCACCGAACAGCTCCAGCCGATTGTTCTTAAAGGGTTTTAGAGGCGATTTTTTGATTGAAAAAACATACTGTTGTTCACAAAGAATAATGATTTTAGACACGTAGCTCACTTCATTAATTTTATTGACCATCTTCAAAAAAATTCCTTATTTTGCATATTATTTTTAATAAATACCGCCGTAGAGTTTGGAAAAAGCATAATTGGGATCGTTAAAAAATCACTATATTTCATTTCTTTAACATAATATTAACAATCCCCTGATACAATTTATTTATTGCTTTTATTTTCTCCAAACTGAATCAAATTTAAAATTGGCGGTGAGATATGATGAATAATCCAGAATATATTATTTTTAAAGGACGCAAAGTCAAACTCGACTATCTCTTGAATGATTACCAGACTCTTCTTCAAGATAAAAAAATCAGCCTTGATGATGTTGAACGATTTGGTATCCAAAAAGCACTAGAAGGAGAAGAACTCAAACCCTATCAAGCCGAACTGATACGCCTTCAGGAGTACCTCGAAAAAGAAAACAGACGCATGATTATCCTCTTCGAAGGACGGGATGCTGCCGGAAAGGGCGGAAGCATCCGGCGGATCACCCGTTACATGAACGAAAAACACTATAGGGTTGTGGCCCTTGGAAAACCCACCGAAGAGCAAAAAAGCCAGTGGTATTACCAAAAATACGTTAACCATTTCCCCAGAGGAGGAGAGATTGTACTGTTCGATAGAAGTTGGTACAATCGGGCCATGGTGGAGCGAGTATTTGGATTTTGCTCAGATGAAGAATATGAGAATTTTATGAATGGTGTCAACTGTTTTGAAACTGATCTAATACGACAGGGCACCATTTTGATAAAGCTCTATTTCAGTGTGGATAAGGAAGAGCAGGCCCGGCGGTTCGACAGACGTAGAAATGATCCATTACGGAAGTGGAAATTCAGTGAAATCGATTTGCAGGCCCAGAGCAGGTGGGATGATTTTACCCACGTTAAATGGGAGATGCTCAAGCGAACCCACACATGGGATAGCCCATGGATTATCATCCGTTCCCACTTCAAACACAAGGCCAGAATCAATACCATGAAAATAATGCTTTCGTCGCTTCCCTATGAAAAACTTGATCCAGACATCAACCTGACAATTGATCCCCTGGTTGTGATCATGGGAGACAAGGAGCTTGAGCTGATGGAAGAGGATCGCAGGTTACGGGGAAGCCCACGATATTAAAACAAATCTGACGTTCTTGATATGTTGACAAGCTCACAAAAGGAATGGAGATTTTGGCATCCTTCATATCACCATAAAAGTAGTTGACACTTTTTTTGAAGGAATCCCTGATAAACTGGGATGCGACTACAGTAAGTAACGAGGTCTGAATAACTCTGCCATTTACCTCACCTCCCAGCCCCCTCTCCATTAATGTAGAGGGGGAGTTTGGGTAAGTTAATTCGACCTCATTCCTAAGTGTCAACAGGGAAATGAAGGATGCCAGAAAATTACCATGTTGTTAAAATTTCGATGCGGTCTGATCACTTTCATCATCAGTTATTTTATCTTCTGAACCCTCTGACAAAGCTGCGGCGTCAGATGGATCGGCATTTTCATTTTTTCCAAAGAATGACACTTCCATTATCTCGGTCGTATCCGTAACAGATTTCACATCTGACAAATCTCCATTCACTTTGTCATTTTCTTTACATTCCTGGTAATGAGCTTCAGCCAATTCAGCCGTTTCTTCCACAATCGGTTCCTGGCTGGAAATTTTCAATACCGGTTTTGATGAACATTTCGAATCCTCATCCTTCCAGGAAAGTTCAATATTCAGTTTCTGTTTCCCCTTCTTCTGAGTCGCTTCAATCATAACATCAAATCGGCAGCCAGTTTTCAGCGTGATTTGTTTTTCGCCATACTCAATGGAGATGGTTCCTTCAGAAATACTTTTTGCAATTTCATTGAACAGATCAACGGTCTCTTCTACACTCAGTTCATGTTTAATGTTCATCTCTTGTTTTTTCATTGTCATTTCTCCTGTTTAATTTTTTATCTTTATCTTATTTCCATGCTGCAATAGTCAAGCAACTCAACATTAATTAAAAGACTCATCCTCAATATCGGGTTCTTTTTCCATATCAGAGTTGTCGCTGTTATCCTCTTCTTCGGCTTCATTCTTTTCGGCAAGAATCGGATCTGGATTTTTTTTTCGTCTTTTTTTTTCATTCATCTGCATTTCAGCCAATTTTTTTTCAGCCCGTTTCAAAAATTTTTCTACAGTGGTGTTGACGGTCTCATCTATATCTAATTTTTTACCAAATTTCCTCGCATCTTTTTTTGCCTTTTCCAGACGCTCTGCAATATCCATGTTTATATTAAAAATAACACGTTTTGTATCGTATTCATCTTTAAAAATTCCCATATGAAGTTCCTTTGTAAAATATTTTTTTGTACAGTTTTTGTACAAAAAAAGTTATAATATTCTATTAAACATGTCAACAAAAATATTACAAAAAAAATTTCTTTGTTGACATAGAGTATGTGATAAAATATATGGCATAGGCCGATATGCTTAAATCTAAAGCTATCTTTTTACTTCAATGATAAAAAAATAGAATGCTTTTATGATATGAAAATTTAAATTAAAATTCACCATAAAATGGTGATCTTAAAATTCAAATTAATATAAAAATATACAAAAAAAGGAGATATTCAATGAATGACCACATGGCAAAAACAAAAAAAGAACTCGTCCAGACACTTGAGGTATTTGAGGAAGAAAGCGGGGTATTAAAAATGGAACTGGAAACACTGCAAAACCTGAATAGCAAAACACTGAACGAAATCAATCAGCTCCATCAGCTAATATCTCACCTCCATGAAGATAATACCAATTTAAAACATGCATACCATGAAGCACAAGAAGCCATTGCACAACTTAAAATCGACGGCCAATCTGCCTTGGAACAATGCAACACCTCGCACTTGCTATCCATAGCTGATTCCGAAAAAAAGATTAAAGAGATTCTTGTCATCAATCAGAAGCTCATGGATGAAAAAGAGACCCTCAACAAAGAGATGGCACATGACAGACAGAAGATAAGCGATCTTCAAAAAAAGAACATTATTTTATTTAACCAAGTTAACGCATTAAAGGATGAAAAAACCTCACTGTCCAATCAGTCCAGTACATTAAAGGATGACAACAACTCTTTGTTTACCCAAACCATTGAAGCAAAAGAAAAAAACAACGCATTGCTCGGACAATTAAACAACGCAAAGGAAGAGATTGATTGGTTGTATAAGCAAATGAGTGAACTACAAGAAATCAACGAAGACCTGAGCCTTGAACGTGGAATGCTCCAGGATATTATCCATATTTATAAGGCTGTATGCAATAGTGAAGAGGAAATGTTTTTGCTGCTGGATGACAAACTGGATGTCCGCTTTGTAAGTGATAGCCTTACAAAGCGGCTGCACGACAATAGTAAGTGGGAAATAAAACCCTTATGGAATATGATCTCGGGGATTCAGGAAGAAAAATATTCCAAAATAATGCAACCCGTACTAATTGAAAAGAAACAAAACAAAATGAAAAATATCTATTTGAAGGTGTCTCCCCTTGTTTTCATGAAGGTTGATGCCCTCATGTTTCCAACTACATATGACGGTAAGGCAGCAGCGAAAGTTGTTTTTAATGAACGTAGATGAACGTTGTGAAAAAGTATTGCTAAGTGTAGGAATGTTTAACGCCACTTTAATGCTCGTTTAATGCATATTTAATCTGTTCCTAATCTTTTTCTAACACAAATAGTAGATGCTTTATATATGAATGCAGCGAAGGAGGTTTTGCGACTTGTTGTCTGCCGAACCCGTTCAATGCACCCCATTTCATACCCCATCCAGGAGGACAATTTTGGCCGATAATAAGAAACATATCAAGGCTGTTTCCCCACTCCAGAATTCCACGCTGATGACTTCCTTTAAGGATAAAGGAGAGATCTATTATGATCCCTATAAATCGGCATGTGAACGTTTCAAAACAGCAGTTTCGGCCAATGATCTTCTCTCCTGCAAAGCCATTTACCAGGAATTGAACCAGATTAAGAGCGATTGTCATGAAAAATATAAATAGCTCACAAAAAATTTAGATAAAAATAGATAAAATCATGAGTGTAAACAAAGCAAATTGTAAGGCCAAAATGGAAGTGGTATCTTTCGTGCGCCCACATACTATTTTTGAAGAGATTACCGAAGAAGATCACGATATCTTTTTCAGAGTCGTCTCCATTGATCTGGCAGATGAACAGAAACAGTGGATTATCCAGCCGGAACAGACATTTCCTCGCCAGACATCGGTACTGGCTGTTCACTGGCATCCTGAATTTATTCCCATGGAACTGATTGACCAGCGTATTAACAACCTGTTCCCCAACAGGGAAAATGAGCTGATAATCCCCACCCAACACAACGAAATAGTTAGCTATAAAGGTTTTTCAGGTGTTGAAGTGGATTGCTTTTCCAGGGGATTTAATCAGAAGGTACAGCTACTGCTCCATTTTAAAAATGAGAGCGTAGAAAATGCATCCATGTTAAAAAGTATGCTGGCTCACACCTTCAAGTACCGCTCTTCCCAGCTTTTTGAATTTATAGACACAATTACCAGGCCCATTGAACACCGCATTGATGCCGCCGCCAGGCAGACTGGTGCCAACGCATCACTTATCCGGTTTGTCCAGAGCCATGTCAAAAAAATCGGCACTCTGCTAAATGAAAACCTCTCAAAAATTTCCCCCCAGTCCATCAAGAACAAATTGCTGAGAAATTTCTTTGATCTTTTACGCCCCATACATGGTGACACCCTTATTGACAGGGCACAAACATTTTTGACTGCTGTGAAACAGCAGGTCAAGGCAGATTTTTCCCTGGAATACTTTTTCAGGACATCGGAAGTGATTGAAGAGGCACGCAAACTGAATGCAGGGATTGTCATTCCCCATCCAGAACAGTTCTGGCCCATACTGCTGGCCGATTATGACGTAGATGGCGTGGAAGTGTGGAACCCCCAGTCCCAGAGATATACGGATTTTCTCATCTCCATCATCAGAGATATCAACAAAAAAAAACATCGAGCAGACCGTCCACTGCTGATTTTCATGGGGGATGACACCCACTTTGGTGAAAAAACACGGGAGCTGGATAAACAGGACAAACTAAAGGCATCTCGGGAATTGGGAATTCAGCCCCCGTGGGATGATCTCAATATTGCAAAATCTCTGGTGATATCCGGTATCAACCGGAAAAAGGTTATTGAAGATTATAGAGACAGGATCGGATAGTGACTCTTAAAGTTCAAAGTGTCGGGTGACTCTTAATGGGTTCCCCCTACGTTTCATTTTTCGTTGTGGCCGGAAGCCAATACCTCGATCCGGCCGTGCCGGTTTTTATATGAAACTGTAGGGGCAGGCCTGTGTGCCTGCCCTTGCAAGCAAGTTTCATCATTCGTTGTGCCCGCCAGGTCATGGCCGTTAAAAAAAGGAGATTACAGATGTCTTTAAAAGATGAATTTATATATGAATCCGTGCAGGACACCGAGACGATCACCCAATATCTAAAAGCGTTGGTGGAAGGATTTGAGAGAAAGCAAATTGCTTTTAATACAAATGAGAAGAAGATTGTTTTGCAGCCCAATAACCTTATAGAACTTGAAATAAAGGCAAAAAGAGGAGATGGAAAAAACAAGCTCAACCTGAAGTTCTCATGGAAAGATGCCCCCTTCAACCAGTCAGATCACAAATCACTTGAAATCCATTCCTGATGGAATAACAGTAAAACTGGACAAAACAAGATTGCATTCATGAAAAATATTCTCGGAAATTTCAAATTTCTTTCCATCGAAACAGAAAATCAGATCAAGCTGACCTATGGTCTGCTATCTGATTTCAACCTTGAAGTTCTGGAAAAAATCGGTGCCAAGGATGACTATATTGACAACCTGAAAACTACAATAGAAAATGACTGCTTTTCCAGGATTGCAACACTTAAAACCGACACCAGCCAGGATGTCATCAACCGGATCAGGGCAGTACATATCATCTGCATTAACCTTGAACGGATTGCGGATTTCTGTGTCAACATCACCCGCCAGACCCGCTACCTCTCCAGCAATGCATTTATTCAGCAGTATGATTACAAAACCATGTTCAAAGTCATCCAGCAAAGCATTACATCCATCACAACGGTATATGAAGACTGTGATCTGACTGGTGCCCTTCACATCTGCAAGGCGGAATTTGAACTGGATCGACTGTGGGAAGAAAATTTCAAGATCCTACTTGAAGATCTCAAAAAAGGGGAGGGAGTCACCGATCTGATCACCACGATTTTTATTTTCAGATATCTGGAACGGATTGGAGACTCCATTCTTAATATCGGAGAGGCCCTGATTTTCGGGATTATCGGCGACCGTATCAAGATCAGGCAGTTTGAAGCCCTTGAGAGGACATTGACGGAATCGGGCTTTGATGGAACACTCAACGACATTGATTTTGCATCTATCTGGGGCTCCCGATCAGGATGCCGTATCAGCAAGGTGAGCCGAAAAAAACCCTCGGGCTTCAAGGCACAGGAGATTTTTACGGAAGGGGAGATAAAAAAAATCAAGAAAAAGCATGAAAACATCT
>JADGBC010000077.1 GCA_015231705.1 Desulfamplus sp.
TAGTTATGACTCTAAAAAGTCCTAAATCGACGTTTTTTGGTATGATAACCGTTTGTTTTTATTGAATACAGATTTTGGCTTTTGACTTTTTACGAGTTCATCAATCTTAACACACTATAAAGGAGTAGAAACATGCCAAATGAACAGTATCTGCAACATGAAAAGTATCCTGATATTTTCAAACCACTTGATCTTGGCTTTACCACACTCAAAAATAGAATCCTGATGGGTTCCATGCACACAGGCATGGAGGAGGCTTCAGATGGATTTGAAAAGATGGCAACCTATTTTGGCCGTCGGGCACAAGGGGGAGTTGGTCTTATAGTCACTGGAGGATTCTCTCCAAATATCGAAGGGTGCGGAGCAGATAATCTGGCCAAACTAACCACTAAAGAGGAGATGGAAAAGCATAAGATTATCACAAGCGAGGTTCATCGTAACAAAGGCAAGATTGCAATGCAGATTCTTCACACCGGCAGGTATGGATTTCACGACAAGATCGTGAGTGCCTCTGCTGTTCAGGCACCAATCAATTTTTTTACTCCAAGAGAGCTCACAAGCGATGAGGTGGAAAAGCAGATTGATGATTTTGCAAACTGTGCTTCTCTTGCAAAAGAGGCTGGATATGACGGAGTTGAGATCATGGGATCTGAGGGCTATTTTATCAATCAATTCATTGCAAAGGCTACAAACCACAGAACAGACAAGTGGGGAGGTTCATTTGAAAACCGGACAAGGCTTCCTGTCGAGATTATAAAAAGAGTAAGAGATCGTACAGGAGAGGATTTTATTATTATCTACCGCCTCTCCATGATCGATCTTGTAAAAGATGGAAGCACCTGGGATGAAGTTATAGAGCTTGCTCTGAAAGCAGAAGCAGCAGGAGTTACCATCATCAACACCGGTATCGGCTGGCATGAAGCAAGAGTTCCAACCATTGCCGGTATGGTGCCCCGTGCAGCATTTACATGGGTCACATCAAAGCTGATGGGAAAGGTAAATGTCCCCCTGATAACAAGCAACCGCATAAACACACCCGAAGTTGCCCAGCAGATAGTTGCATCAGGTCAGGCTGATATGATCTCAATGGCAAGACCTTTTCTTGCTGATCCAGATTTTGTTAAAAAAGCCATGGAGAACAGATCTGACGAAATCAATACCTGTATAGGGTGCAATCAGGCATGCCTTGACCATATATTTGAAGGAAAAAGCTGCTCCTGCCTTGTAAATCCTCTTGCCTGCCGAGAGACTGAATTTGATCTTTCTGCCGCATCAACCCCAAAGAGAATCGCTGTGGTTGGAGCAGGGCCTGCTGGATTATCTTTTTCTGTTTACGCAGCTCAAAAAGGCCATGATATTACACTGTTTGATGCAGCATCTGATATCGGAGGGCTTTTGAATTTAGCTGTAAAGATTCCCGGCAAAGAGGAGTTTCATGAAACTTTAAGGTATTTCAGAAGAGAGCTCGAACTTCTCAGGGTCAAAGTGGTGTTAAACAAAAAGGTGACTGTTTCAGATCTTATTCTTTGTAGAGATGCCTTCCCAACAGGCAGCAGCAGTTCCACAGACACTTCAGGCAAAACTGATTCTTCTGCATTTGATGAGATTGTGATCGCAACCGGAGTGATGCCAAGAGTTCCTGAGCTTCAGGGGGTGGATAATCCAAAAGTAATCTCATACGTTGATGCCATCAACAACTGCCACAAGATCGGCAGGTCGGTTGCAGTTGTTGGAGCTGGCGGAATAGGATTTGACGTTGCCACACTTCTGACTCATGAGGGAGAGTCATCAAGCCTTGATACAGATCTCTATTTAAAAGAGTGGGGCATTGATGACAAATACCTGAATCCTGGAGGGCTTCTTGCAGGCGATGAGGGCAATCTGTCTAAAAATAATCAGATAAAATCTTCGGATAGAACAGTTTATCTAATGCAGAGAAAAGCAACCAAAGTGGGGGCAACTCTTGGAAAGACAACAGGATGGATTCATCGAGCCCTGTTAAAAAAACGGGGAGTCATTATGTTAAATGATGTAAATTACGAAAAAATAGATGAAAAGGGGCTGCATATCGTAAGAGATGGTAAAAAAGAGGTACTGAATGTAGATAATATAATTATCTGTGCCGGACAGGAGTCTTTGCTCACTCTTGTCCATGATCTTCAGTCGTCACATCTATTCACAGACAATGTGGATGCAAATGGCAAAAAAATCAGATATCACATAATAGGAGGGGCATATAAAGCAGGGGAACTTGATGCCAAAAAAGCTATTGAGCAAGGGGTAAGATTGGCATGTGATCTCTAACAAATATCAGGTAGGGGCGATTCATGAATCACCCCTACCATTATTTTTTCTGACAATCTATATTGATTAAGAATTAAGAATCTTACGTGCAGATTCATCATTCACATCAGAAACATGAGGAATGCCTGTCTCTCTTGCGGTTTCGCGGTTACCGGAAAAGATGTCGCCGCGCGTTATCTGATTGAGGGAGAATTTTCTTGCTCCTGCCATCAACTGCTGAACGCCGCAGGCAAGTTTGTCCGCCAAAGTGTAGAAACCAATCGCACCATATGGGATATTCTTCATTTCATCCTTGCCAACGATTTTCTCAACATCATGGTATCCTGCAAAAATTTCATCAGCGGTCTTGCCAACTTCAAGAACTGTTTTGGGAAGCTCATTCCAGTTTCCGTTTACACGGTCTCTTCTTTCAGGATATATGGAACCTTCTATATTGGCACCAAGGAATCCAGGAATCATGACAGCTCTTCCCATACAGATAAGTTTTGTGTAAGGGGCCCCCAGTGCCAGTGCCTTGAAGATATGGTCTTCAAGGGCAAAGCCTCCGGCAAAGGACATATCCACAACCTGTTTGCCTTTGGCTGCGATCATATTGGCATACTCAAAAGCCTTGGCATGGAGATTGATTGATGGAACACCCCAGCTTTGCATCATATTCCAGGGGCTCATTCCTGTACCACCGCCTGAACCGTCAATTGTAAGAAGATCAAGTTCTGCATCAGTTGAAAATTTAATAGCCATTGCAAGCTCTTCCATGCCGTAGGAGCCTGTTTTCAAAGTAACTCTGTTGAATCCGATACCTCGCAGATACTCAACGCTGTTCATAAAGTCTTCTCTTACCTTTTCCACAGAGTTGAGGCTGGTGGCTCCAAGGCGGCTGTGGCGGGCAAAGGATTTGATCGCACCCTGCTCAAAAGCTTTTTGCACTTCAGGAATGGATGGATCAGGGTCAACAACATATCCGCGCTCCTTCAGGAAGAGTGCGTAATCAAGGCTTCTCACCTGGATTTCACCTCCGATATTTTTGGCTCCCTGACCCCATTTAAGCTCGATAATGCACTTGTCGCCATACTTGTCAACAACATACTCGGCAACGCCATTTCGCGTATCTTCAACATTTAGCTGCACAATTATGGCACCATAACCATCATGGTATCTCAGATATGTTTCGATTCTGCGGTCTAGTTCTGGTGCAGATTTGATCTTTCCCTTTCTCTCCAATCCCTGGGATATATCGGATTTGCGGTCAACACCCACAACATTTTCCCCGATTACAACAGGGATACCCACAAGAGCACCACCAATTGCAAAGGCGTCCCAGTATTTTTCCGCGATAAAGGTTGAACCCATCGCACCTGTCATAAGCGGCATACGAATTTTGGTCTTTACTTTTTTGCCAAAGGCTGTCTCAAGGCTGACGTTAGGAAAAATGCAGTCATCCTGGCTACTTGTCAAACCAGGAGCCATTCCCTGTGCACCGTATGCATAACCCTGAATACGAAGAGAATTATATGATACGCCCACATGGGTGGTATTGTTTGCACCTGCGGTTACAAGCCCGAAACTTCTTGGATATAGAAGTTTTCGTCCTACCATGCTGGAGAGCCATGTTTCACATTTTCCCTTGCAATCTGCACGACAAAGAGTGCAAAGACTTGATTCAGCGGCATCACCGCGGTTTACGGTTCCAAGAACATCATTGCTTTTTGAAAATCTCATGTTAATTCATCCTTATGACAAAAAAGTTAGTAATACTAAAAGGCATGGCCATTTTTTTGTGGCCACCCCTAATCATGAAAATAAACTGTCATGGCCGTTATTTGGGCACCCCGAATCATGAAAATCAATCAGAATCTATTTTCATGGTAAAAAATTATGGTACTGAAAAATTGGCGTGCTTCATTTGCCAGTTTACACTTTCTTTAGGCTTATCCTTATTTTCAGGTGTTTTTCTCAAAAAAGTGTAAACTACTTTTGAGGTGATATGAAGGATGCCGAAAAATTGTGGTATAAAAAAACGTGATATTTAAAAATCACTTAACAGAACACCTCACAGAGAATATACACAAAGGTGTCTGTATTCAAAAAAAGCGGATATGTTTACTTACATTTTTTTATTTTTGTCAAGATTTTTGATTCCATCAAGAGAATTCCTATTTAGAACAACAATTTTTGTTAACTTGACTTGACTTGATTTTGGTTTACTGTGCGTGAATCGCTCCAGATCCTTTTACAAGGGACAATCTATCTTTGATAATGAACCAGTTGTAATCAAAACCTCTGTCTATAAAAATATTTTTAACATAATTAAATTCATAGAAAGAGTCTGGATATACGGCAAAGGTGACAAACTCCTTTTGAGGGTTGATATTTGAGATGGTCTGCAAAATTTTTCCCGTGTTTTCAGAGCCTTTACGAATTGTTTGACCTTTGCCAGCCAATGGTTCTATGGTTACAACATCATTATATTCACGTACAAAATTATCTGATACATCATATCCTCTTCTGCTGTTTCCCCATGAGCCGGATGAGATATCTGAAATGCCGTACGAGACATTGGTAATAGTGTAAAACCTGCCCTGACGAATGGCTATAAAAACAGGCGATTTTTCAATTTTATGTAGTCTTGGAAGCCTAAGTTCCCGTTGTCGTGGTTTTTGAGATGATGCAATCTCCTGCCTGAGCCATGCAACCTCTTTTTCAAGAATTTTTATAGACGCTTCTGTAGATTCAAGACTTTGATGATCTATTCTTATTTGGTTTTCAAGCTGATTTTTTCTATCTTTGGCAGAGATGTCGCTCTTTACCTGTTCAACTTTTTTGAGCAACTCCTTTACACTGCTGTCTGAATCTGTTTCTTTTTTTAAAGAATCGCTCAGGGAGAGATTCGACACTGAGTAATCAGAAATGTTGGATAAATTATTAATTTCAGTGGATTGAGAGAGCAGAGAAAGAAGCAGAGCAATAAAGACAATTCCTCCAAATGTATTGCACATTGTGTCAAGAAGCAGCTCAAAACTGCCGGAATCATCATCTTTTATGCTTCTGCAAGAGTGTTTTCTCATTGTCTTGTTGCTCTATTGTCCGTGTTGCCCGAAAGATACACTCTCATCTTCAATCATGGCATCATACCCTACATCAAATCCCATCGCCTGAACCTGCCTGACAAGCTGCATGGCATATTCTGAAGCAGATGGTTTTATCATGAAAAGAGGATATGCATCAGATTTGTTGAGTGTTTCAAGTGAGTTAAGAAATTTTCCAAGTCCATCACGGTCTGTTGTAAAGGTGTCAGCATAGCCGTTTTGATCTGCTCCTTGAACATTTTTTGTTTTTTCATGATTTTTTGTTTTTTCAGCATAGTCTGTTGTTTGTATATCATGACTTACCATACCGGAGCGGATCAATTTTTCCGAGCATTCGATCAATAATGCTCTTTGTTGAGATCTACCGTTTTTTCCCGGAATAAAAGCTATTTCCCTGTTATGCCTTACAAGATATCTCTTTTTTTCGTTGAGCTTGATTAGCTCATCTTTAAGCTCATAATGCCTGATATTGAGATTTGACAGAGCCTGCTTTGATCTTAAGTTCTCCTGTTCAAGCTCTTCAATCTCTTTTTCTAAAGCATTTTGATCAACTGCAGCAACCTTAACAACTCCAGCAACTGTTTTTTTTATGTTGACAGACTCTTGAGAGCCGCTCTTCAAATGGGTATTCTCAGGTGCGTTAGCAGGATAAGATGAACGGACAGTATCAGGTGCTTGGGCAGAATCAGGTGAGCGAACAGTATCAGGAGATTCGGCAAGTTTTCCTGTCACTATTTCAACTGAGATAAGAAGTACCAGCAAAATCATTATGCCTGACAAACAGGTGATAATATCCTGGAATGAAAACAGCGAGATGGCTATGCTGCTGTTTTTTTTTCTTCTTTTGCCACTCATTAAAAAAATTACTCCGGAGATGACAGGCGAAGCCTGCTGATGATATTTGCGTGGCAGTAATCATTGCAGTCATCCAGAAAACTCTCCTCTTTTTTCTTGAGACCAATCATAAGTAGCTGAATACAAAGAGCTGCAACCAGAGCAATCAACGTGGTGTCAAACGCCACTGAAAGGCCGGATGTTATCTCCTGCAAAGATGTTTTAAGGTACTCAAGCCCCTCACTTTTGACAATAACCGTTCCAAAACTGCCGATAGCCTGAGAGAGTCCCAGAACCGTACCTATAAATCCCAATACTGGAATTGCCCAGACAAAGCCTCTGACAAGAGCATAGCTTGACTCCATCTGATCTTCATCATTTTGAGCCTGTGCACGGAGCACTTCTGACACATCTGCGATCATTCCTATATTCCTCAAGTTTGCAAGGGCACGCTCTATCCGGTTTAAAAGAACAAAGTGCTTCGGGTCATCAACAAGTCCATACATACGGGAGAGGATGTTTTTTGCAGTATTCTTTGTCAGCTCAAAATCAGCAGTCTGGGGGACAACCATTAATGCAAGAGCCTTTTGCTGGAAAATGACTTTACGCCATTTGACAAATAGAATGCAAAGAGACCAGCATGAAAAAAATACAATAAAAAAGGGGGTGATGCCTCTGTTGAGAAATATTGAAGTTATTGGAAAATCTCTATAGTTAAACTGCGGGGCATAAAAAAAAACAGACAGGAGAATCGCAAGAAAAAGAGATAGTGTAAGGTTGACATCTGTATATTTGCCACCTGTTACACCTATCCTCTCTTCAATATCCATCTTTTCCCATTGAAGAATTTTTACAAGGCCGTTATTTCGTAATCTGTTCATCTTGTTTTGAGCCTTTGAATTTAATCGTATGATTGCAGCCTTTTTATGTTTAATTGCTGTAGGGGCATAGCGTTGATACGCCCCTACAATAACTGAATCCCTGATAGTGCTATGAATAAAACACAAAAAGGCTACAATCTAATTGTATTATGGATGCCTGACATTCACCGGCCAACCTGGAGGCCATTCAATGTTTAACGGCCTGTCCGAATCAATATCTTTCTGGACAGATATCAGCAACTCCCTGGTAGTTCTGTTATCGTAAGGGGCAAACAGAGGTTCTCCAGGCAGGTAGCCCTTGTGGTCAAGATGCTTTAGTGTCTCTTCCAGAATCTGCTCTTGAGTCACCAAAATCACTGGCCTGTCTGAGGTTTCACTTTGATTGGTCTCTTTACTTTCATTGATCTCTTCACTTTTATTGATCTGTCCACTTTGTTGCTTATTTTTAGTCGTACTGTTCAAGCTATTATCAATATTGCCGTTTCTGACAACCCATATCTCATTTGGCATTTTTCCTGTTTTTAAATGCAGTTGCTCAGGATTTTTAAGATCAGCAAAACCAACCCATCTTGGAATACGCTTCATGGCACTTTTCTGGATTTTCAACTGGGCAATATATCCATTCATTCCGTCGGGTCTTTGAAGATGGTGGTTCAATATTGCCTCTGCCTGTCTGCTTTCTGACGTGTATCTGCTGTTAGCAGTGCAAAGCCAGTTTACCTGATTGTTGAACCGTTTAAAATCCTTTACCATCTCAATAAAGGGCAAAGCATTGTCCTTGCCTACCAGAACAAAGAGCTGATCCGTAAGAAAACTTATAAGATGTAGTTTGAGTATGGCAGAGAAGTTCTGGTTATAGATGTTTTTTATCTCTTTCATAATACTCTCCGGCCCGATATCATATAAGATATTGCTTATCATCTGCTCAACCACATCGCAATGGTCCATCTTTTTTAGATCCTGCACCTGAATAGTGATAGCGTTATTGGCTTTGAATTCCGGCTGAATGTCATCAGCAGAGAGGATATAGGCTATTCCGGCATAGCTTTTGACCCCTTTTATGAACTCCTGTGTTGGCTTTCCATTGAAATACCACTTTTCAGGCTCAAAATTTGGTCGATTGACGGTACACTCCCATAAATCAACAAATCTTGCTGTACGCCCCATCTTGTTCAACTCTTCTTGTACCTCGTCCTCGTGTGTCCTGATGTTGTTGCTAAATGCCTTGATGATCTCATATGTAGAGGACCAGAAGGGATTTTCAGGATCATTTGTCCTCTGTAGGTTTTCCATGTCAGACTTTTTATTATCTGTGCCCTTGCCTGACTTTTGACTATCAGCATCTTTTGATAAAGAGTCAGATGGATTTATTTGAGGAGGCGAGAGCAGATAATTATATTTTTTCTCCATTTCTATCGTTATTTTAACTGCTTTTGAAAGCAGATCATCAGGAAAGGTTTCGGAAAATATTTTAAGTGCTCTTATATATGTTTCTAAAGATCCTGCACTCATGATCTCTCTGAGCTGCTCGATTCTTACGGCCATGGTCTGTCTTGTTGAATCGAGCTGTTTTTGAAAGTCTGAAAGGCTTTTTTTCATGGAATCTGATACGCTGCCAAATTTTGTCCCCTGTGCAATAAGCTCTTCAACCTTCTGAAAGGTTATTTCATTGATCTCTATCTCTTCAGAAGTTACAGCAGGCAAAATATTTTTAAACTGAGATGTTATCTTCTCAAAAACAGCAGTAAGCTCTTTTTCTTCCATCGCTTTTATAACCCGTTTACGCTCTTCCCATGCCGCCTGAACTATTGCCAATCGGGCGATTTTAGCAGGGGTGACCGCACTGGAGGCTTCTATAATCTGCTTTATTTTTCCTTCAGTCTCTTCAATTGTTCCGGCTGAAAATCCTTGTGCCATCATATCTTCAAGCTCTGTTATCAACACCTGAAACAAGGCTCGTTTCTTTTCCAGAGAGAGTGCCACCTGCTTTGCTTTATCACGCTGTTTTCCCATATCTGTCGAGCTGAAAAGGGGGATTTCTATAAAAGCTATCTGCCTTGAAGCCATATCCGCAACCACCTCATTGCACTGAGGCAAATCTTCAGATACAACAGCAGCATCAAGATCTGAAATCAATCTGTTTTTTATCTGTCGATAATAGTTCCATGTGGCAGCCAGGCAGACACACACCATTGCAAAGACAAGCAGCACTATATAGCCCATCTGTTTTTTTCTCTGCTGCCCTCTTTTTGCCTGTTTTTCCTTAACAATTAGTATCTTAACATCTGGTTCAATCTCTTCTGGAACCGGGAAGGGAAATCTTTTAATCTCTTCCCACAGTTTTTTTATCCCTTCATGTGAGCCGTTGGAGATTTTCTCATTGATGTGTGCAAGTTTATTTTTATAATCTTTTTCTACCTCTATTGCCTTGATCTGCTGCTGATACCAGTGAAGAGCATTGGCATAGATAACGTGCAAGGAGGGATCAGGGGTAAAAAATCTTTTCTTTTCAAGGTTTTCATATGCGACGATGGCATCCCCAAGGGCGTCAACATTGCCTGACTGGAACGCAATACTGACTCTGCTTACAATCTCCTGCTCCTCTTGAAGAAGATTTTCTCTGTACTGAGCCTCAATAAAGTTCTCCATCTCCTGAACAGAGATAGTGTCAATCGGTATTGTCCATGGCTGCTTGAGCTCTACTATCAGCCTTGCGACTCCGTTTATGTTTTTTTTCTGTCTAAACTCTTCAAAATCCTTTTTTATCTGGTCAAGATACGCAGTTTCAAATTCAGTCAGGCTTGATTTCCAGTCAGGATTAGCAAGATCTTGTTTTACAAGCTCTCTTAGAACTGCAACACATTGCCCTGCGTCTCCTTTGTTGTTTGCCCTTCTAAGCTGTCTGAGCAGAGGTTCAATAGATGATTCTATTGAAAAACTGTTCATCAGCTCATTGAATGCCTCCATATTCAGACTTTCAGGAACTGGCCACCCTTTCTCTTTGCAGAGTTTACGCCATGCAACAGGTGCTGTCTCGTTCATCTCAGTACAAAGGTCAATAAGGTGCGGGTCATAACCTGCCTCTTCATGAGCTTGCGGTACCATGTGCTTCTGGATAAGAGACTGACATTTCTTCAGCCGGTCATTGACAACCTCACACTGTCCGGCATAAGTAGTTGCAACCATTAGAGGATCGTGCTGCTCTGCATTGCCAGGATCTTCTACGATCTTTTTAATAATTTTCAGTGATTCAGTAATTTTCATATTAACTCAACGAGCTTCATAGAGATTCAGTAATTTTCATATTAATTCAATGAGTTTCATAGTGATTCAGTAATTTTCATATTAATTCAATGAGTTTCATAGTGATTCAGTAATTTTTATATCGATTCATCGTGTTTCATAGATAAAAAAATTGAAACTTAACAAAGTAGAGATAGTTAGTCAGTGATATTTGCAGGGAAAACATAAAACTGGATATCTTTTGCTGTTAAGGCTGTGTGCGTAATCAATTTTAAACTCTTTAAACGGGCTGTCTTTTTCATAGGACAGATTCTTCATTAAGGATATGCTTTTCATAACAGAGTTGAACTCATCTTCTGTAAATTTAAGACTAATAAAATCAGTTTGCATATGACCATTATTGTTAGCTCCAATTAATACAATAGGATTCAATATAGTATTATTCGCAGAGATATTTTCACTGGTCTGTTTCAGATTACTATCTGGATGCTCTTGATTTTCAACCAAATCTGGATGTTCTGAATTTTCAATCAAATCTCCTGATTTTTTATCAAGCTGTGTCAAACTATCACCATTTTGTTGTAATTCAACAACACACTCCAGATTTTCAGATGAGAGCAGTCTAAGAAAGCCTGTCAGAAGATCAGACATTTCAGGTTTCAAACGAATCTCAAGAGTATAAGGCTCAATCCCTTGTGAAATCATTGAGGGTGTCATCTTAACAGGGTTGATCCAGATAAAATCAGTGTTTTTTCTTGACGGTACATCAATATATATCCCAGAATATAACGCCTTGTCATAAAGAGAGAGCGTATTCATTGAAATATTACCGATTGGTTGCAAAAAACGCCCTGAACCTCTGGGAACAATAGACCAGTCAGGAGTATCATTAGTTATTGGCTTTTCAATACTCACATCAACTTCCATGCCGTCATTTTTTATAATACGGCATCTCATATTCTCAAGATCATAATTATCTGAAATAATCTGTTCTATATCTCCATAAAAGCTCACAGCCATTTTTTTATCAATATTTTTTGTGACAGCCCCAAAAACAGCTGCATCAAGAGGTCCCTTTTCCTGAAGTGCTTTTACAGACAATGCTCTATCTGCCTTATCTTTGCCAGACAGAGCTTCATCTGTCTGTGCTTCTTCTGATTGCTTTTTGACAGGCTGAGTTTCATCTACCTGAATTTCATCTGACTGCTCTTTATAGGGCTTTTTTTTAACAAGCTTCTCTTTGTCAAGATTCTCTTTGAGAGCATGAGTGCTGTTTGTCATGAAATTTTTACCAATTCCTGGAATATAATCTGAAAAAAAGACAAATAGAAGAGAGGCTCCTATGATTACAAAAGACAATATTATCCATAGTGAAAGATTTTTTGAAACATTCGGCCTGGATATATCTCCCTCCTCTTTTTCTGGCAAGCATGAACCCTCTTCCATGAGCGAAGATGTTCTCTTTGGAGAGTCCACGAGAAGAGAGCTTTGTGAGGAGATCGGGGGCTCTTTACTGGATGGAATTTTTCCTAAAATCCTCTTTCTGATCAGATCAATGACAAGTGATTCAGGATATTTTTCCATATAGTCAAAAGAGGGGTCAGCAAGCTCAGTCTCCATAGCGGCAGTATGGTCAAAAGAAGATTTGGGGAGGGCATCAGTGTGGTTGGGCCTTACCGCAGTATGGCTATACGGTTTGGTCAGTGTGGCATCATCGCCAAAAGAATAGCTGGTGAATGTGTCAGTTTTGTTTGCAGGCTTATAGTTTACAGGACAAAAACGCCACAAGCAGTCAGAATCCATGTGCTTTGATAAAAAATAGGTGTTAAAAGTGATATCCCATCGTTTTTCCGGCGTAACCATCTTCAGAGCTTCTAATGCTAAAGGCAGACAGAGACCCCTGTGTTCAACAGGATCAAACAGGATAAATGATGGTGTTTCAGGGTAAGTCTGTGATGACTTTGAGAGAATATCAGCACCACATTGATCGCCATGATCACCAAAAATTGTTTGCCAGTGATTTTTTCCCAATACGGAAGGCTCCATATTAGCTGAGGAAGCATGGCTTTCCTTACCGCCTCTATCCCATACCCTTGCTGAACCTTGTGAAAGTAATCTATCTGCCGTGCTTCTTCCTCTATCCCCTATACTCCGCTGGGGAAGAAAACATGGTTCCTGACTCCACTTGTCCATAAAAAGGTCTTCATACATCATTACCCATGCCGGACCCTCAATGCAATGCCGTTGTTCATCAGCATCAATTATAATATGATGTGCGATCTTGTTTTCCCGTCCGGTATAATCTCTGCCTGATGCCGAGATTCTTGATAATACAGATATCTGCTGTACACTGCTTCTAAAATTATCTTTCAATAAAATCGATGTTCCATTGACGTTATAACCGTCAATATTGTGGCCATTATGAACATCAAACCTAAATCTGTAATGAGTATAAATTTCAGGGTTTAATTCATACATGTGATGACCAACAGGATATAGAAAAAGATATCCGCTCAAGGATTCACAAAGCTGTATATAGTACTTTGGAATACCTTCTGTATAAGCAACGGAGGTAAATCCAGATGTACCGCCGTGCAATCCTTTTGGGTATGATGTATATATTAATTCAAACATCAGACTACCTTACTTCGTAGTGATGTAGGGGATATATCCCATTTTTGATAGGATATATAAAAAAGGAACTTCAACCCATAATGGATTAATATCCCCTGGATGCACTCCTCTGTCTTCTGGTTGGTGGCCAATTGCACTTACAGGCAGATAGATCACATTTTCGGCAAATGACTCTATTGTGTTGACAAATTCCGGAGTGAGTCTGCAAAATAGCTCTCTTATACATGCTGATACATTCTTGATATGGGACATATCAAGAACACCTATTTCACGTATACCACCTGATTCTTCTCCATCACTGGCAAGATTGTTATTATTGAAGCCATTAGTATTAGCACTATTTTCCAGACCTTTTCTCTGACCTATTCCAGTCTGTTTTTTAAGAAATCGGTATGGCAGACTGCTAAGATTTAAACCCTCTTTAATAAAATAATCCATTAAAAGATCTGCCTTTGATATGCCTACAACAATTGGCTTGTTAAATTTATCTTTAACATTAAGTCCTGTATGCTTTCTGAGACGGTCGATGGTTTCGATCAATATTTTTTGTTGTGGATATACTGTCTGAGCAATTTTTTCCTGTAACGAGGTATTTATTACGCGGGTAAACCTCGGATCTGCCGTGGGATCAAAGAGAACAAGATAACCATTAGCACGAAGCATGTGCAGTGAACCAGGCTTTTGTATCACATCCTGCCCAGTCTGGAAATGTTCTCCGGCATTATCATAAAAAGAGAGGGTGTTGTGAACACCTTGAGGGCGGTGATACCGGCTGTTTGAGATGATTGAAAATATAGCGGGCAGGGGAAGAAACATACTAACAGCATTTATTTTAACCTGCTTTGCTGTATGGCCCGATTCGATCTGTGTCTTTTCAATAGCACTGTGATTAACACCGCGGGCAGGAAGAAACAGCTTCTCTTCATAGCTGTTGATCCACTGGTTAGTTACATTGTCAATGTCTTCAAAGGTAAGGCCGAAGTACTTAGGCAGGATTGTCCTAAGTCTCCATGTTGATGTTGCTAAATAGTATGATTTGCCAGATCCAGGAGTACCTATAATAGAAAAGAAGAGAGGCATGCTATCCAGAAACGGGGTTGGAATTCTTAAGTGACAACGGGGGCAAGCCATATCAGTACATATCTCGCCCCTGTCGTCCACGGCCCTGCGAAGAGGCTTTACATGTCTTGGCACAAACCTTTGCTGTTCATCATATCCAAGAACAGGATCTCCCATTAAAGCCGGATGTCTTGCAATATAGAGCAGATCTTCTGTTTTAAAGCCATGCCAGCAGTAAGGGCATACATGTTTTTCAGAGTCAACGGTTTCCGATAGAGTTGGCATGAGATTTTTTTCAGCAAACAGATCAGGAATTTCAAATGCCTTGATTCTGTTTTGAAGACCAGAATGCCAGACATCATCCAAGGGCAGAAGTGCCCCGGCTTTTATCGCTTTGACCATTTCATAAAGCTTTACAGGTCCATACTCTAACCCTTCATGCAGGTAGAACCAATCAATATCTTTATCCCTGACAAGGTACTTATGCCTTACCCTGCTTGACTCTGTCACAGGTCCGTATATCAATGAGAGGTTGACCTCCCCGGCTCTTAAGCTGAAGTTTTTATCTTTCTGGGCAGCAAGTCTCTTTTTACCGAGAAGCGGTTCTCCATCGATGAATGTTCTGTTATTTTGCCCACCAGTACCTGAATTGCTTTCTGCAAGGTCATATAACTCAAGATATTTTCCCTTTTTAATCAATACAAACTGGATGTGAGATTCACATACGGATGGATCGTTAATAACAATGTCACATTGCATGGAGCATCCTAAGACTACAGGGGATGTATTTATGATATGGGGCTCCAGACCGTACTTCTCAGGAATGGTTATCTTCCATGCATCTTTTGTCTGGCTGCGTCTTTTAAACAGCATGGGTTATGTTCCTTTTTACTATTTTTTAAAGATATAGATTTCCAGAAAAGTTTTTCAAAAGACTTTCACATAAAAAACTTAAAAAAATTATCACATGACTGGTAGATTGTAAAGAATGTCGTGTTATTTATTTCTTGATATTATCTTTTGTTTTAATTGTAATGACATAATGGATTAAAAGAATAATAAAAGATACAATAATAGCACTGTCATGAATTTTGGTGTAACCGTTTGACATAAACAGTAATGATTGACCTGCTTTAACCTTATATGTTAAAAAACGCAGCATCAGTATAAATTTAAAAAACGGGGTCGAATAATAGTATGGATAACAATCATGGTATGAGTAGCAGTGGCAGAACAGATAAAGGCAATATAGGCGATATGACAAACAAAGAGTATAAAATTACTGTGGCCGAATCTCACGAGAAATTGAATCAGAACAGATTGAATCAGGACAGATCAAATCACGAAAAATTGAATTTCGAAAGATTGAATATAGATCAAGAATATACACCAGGTTCAATGCGGGCAAAAGTAGTCCATTTTATATGGCGTTCGATACCACGAGCTGTTCTTCTGGCAATGATTGTATTGATTGTTGTGCTGTTTGGCACAATAAAAACAGAGATGAAAACCATTGAAACAGAAAAAGCATCAGCCCTTGTAAAAGACAAACCTTTAGTCAATACAGTTGTAATGCCACTTGTGCCAAGAGATATCAAAGACAGCATCAACCTTCCAGGAACAATTGAGCCATGGACACAACTCACTTTAAAGGCTGAAGTTCATGGCACACTTGCC
>JADGBC010000078.1 GCA_015231705.1 Desulfamplus sp.
GCCTGATTGAAGCATTGAATGGTGGATTACCTTCGAAAATGATATCTAACATCTATTTTGTGGTTTTTACTATGGAATAACCGGCACGGCCGGAGCAGCAGGATATTGGCTCTTGGCCACAACGAAGAATGAAAGTCACATAAACACAGCTATTTTAAAAGACTTTCACATAAAAGTTTCTACAACAAGTGAGTTTGGTCAATGAGTGAAATATTATCCCAGGATGAAGTTGATAGTCTGCTGGCAGGTCTTGATTCCGGAGAAGTAGAGGCTGAAAAAGATGTCGAAGCCCCTCCTTCAGATGGTATTGCGACCTATGACTTTTCAAGTCAGGATAAGGTCGTACGGGCAAGGATGCCCACATTTGATGTTATTAACGAGCGTCTTGCAAGGGAGCTTCGTGCCAGCATGTCAACGCTTCTTCAAACCAACGTGGATGTCAGTGCCAACCCTCTGGATACTCTTAAATTCTCTGAATTCGTAAGAAGCCTCCCGGTTCCCACAAGCTTACATGTTTTCAGAATGGAGCCTCTTAGAGGACTTGCACTTGTTATACTTGAAAGTCAGCTTGTATATAATCTTATAGATACTTTTTTTGGTGGAGAGGGCTCTGGAAGGGCAAGGGTTGAGGGCAGGGACTTTACAGTAATAGAAGAGGTGGCCACAAAAAAGGTTGTAGTTGCATGTCTTAAAAATATTGAAACCGCCTGGAGCCCCATTGAACCTATCAAAACCTCCCTTGTCAGATCCGAGATGAATCCTCAATTTGCTGCCATAGTGCTTCCGACAGACCTGGTAATTGTCACACGGTTTGAAATTGAGCTTGAACAGATTGCAGGAAATCTGATTGTATGTCTTCCCTATTCCATGATAGAACCTCTAAGGTCAAAACTTGCTTCTGGATTTCAGGCAGAAATTGAACAGACCGATCTTGCTTGGCGCAAAATGCTTGAATCTGTCATTCTTGATTCAACAGTTGAACTGAGAATCCAGCTTGGCATCACTGAAATCACAGGAGAACGGCTATGGCTTATGCAGAAGGGAGATATTATTCAGTTAGATCATGATGCCACTGATATGCTTACAGGGTTTGTGGGCAATCTGCCAAAAATAAAAGGGTATGCAGGTGTAAGAAGGGGGTTTCAGGCGTTCAGGGTTGAAGAGAAACTTGTTCTTAAATAGATTAACTACCACCAAGCACTGTTTCTTTACCCTTCCATGAAGAGATAGGGCGTTTAATATGCATGGCATATTTGCCTGTTATGTTGAAGGGTTACAAACTCCATAATTACATCTATTTGAAAAAACATATGAAATACTGACGAGTGTGCAAATATGGCAAATGCTAATAGTACAAATCAGGACACAAAATCAGGCACGGGAAGCCAAGGCGAAGAGGCTGGTGAAAGAGAACTCTCATTTATCCTTGATATTCCACTGGAGCTTTCTGTGGAACTTGGTAAGACAAAGATGCTTGTAAATGATCTGCTGCAGTTGAGTCAGGGCTCCATAGTTGAGTTGAACAAACTTGCTGGAGAGCCTCTTGAGGTCTATATTAACCGCAAACTTATTGCACGTGGAGAGGTTGTGGTGGTTAATGAGAAATTTGGTGTCCGTCTGACAGACATCATTACCCCTATGGATAGAGTCAAAAGTTTGACTAACTGATGCGTTTGGCTATAACCGGCAGGGCCGGAGCGAGGTTTTTCTCTCGGCCACAACGAACAATGAAAGTCTTTATAAACCAGATCCTTGCTAAGACTTTTATATAAATAATGAGTATCGTGAACTGATGGAACATTCCATAGATATCTGGCCCGCCTTTTTTAAAACAGGGGGGATGCTTTTATTTGTAATTGCCTTTCTACTGCTTCTTCTTTACCTGTTGAAGAGATTCTCAAATCTAAAAATTATCAAATCACACCAGGGCCATCACATTAACGTTCTGGCAGTACACCATTTCTCTCCTCGTGAGAAGGCGGTTCTTATGGAGGTTATGGGCAAAACTCTTCTTATTGGAGTAACGTCCCAGAATATTCAGACTCTTGCTGTTATCGACCCGAATGAATCCATTAAGTCTGATGCTTTTAATTCGGATAAACCTGATATTCTTGATTCGGAACCGAATTATAAAATATATAGCCAAGCAGTTGATCAGAAAAAATCTGACAAGGAAATTGAGAATGGGATTTAAGCCTTTCAGAGTTTTATTTATCATGGGCGGATCTATTTTAACTGTTGCCGCGATTATTGGACTATTTTTTGATATTGCCCATGCAGTAACTTTTCCCATCCCCTCTCTCAAGCTTGGTCTTGAACCGGCAAGCACAACTAATCCTGAGGATGTGGCAGTTGTACTTGAGATTGTTGCTCTGCTTACCATTCTTGGCCTTGCACCATCTATTCTGATTCTGATGACACCTTTTACCCGTATTATTGTGGTCTTTCATTTTTTGAGACAGGCAATTGGAATCCAGACAAGTCCTCCCAACCAGGTTATTGTTGGTCTGGCTCTATTTATGACATTTTTTATAATGCGACCGGTTGGGCAGGAGATTTATGATAACGCTCTAAATCCTTACCTTGAACGTAGAATCACATATCAGGAGGCATTTGCCGCTGCTCAGATTCCCATGCGGAACTACCTGCTTGTAAATACAAGAGAGGCTGATATCGCCATGTTTGTTAAGGGGGCAAAGGTAAGTAAACCTGAAAACAGAGATAGTGTTTCATTGCTTATTCTCATACCTGCCTACGTTATCAGCGAGCTTAAAACCGGCTTTATCATTGGATTTGTGCTTTATGTTCCTTTTCTTGTCATTGATATGGTTGTAGCTTCTGTTCTGCTTGCAATGGGCATGATGATGCTGCCTCCGGTTATGATTTCCCTGCCTTTCAAACTCATGCTCTTTGTCCTTGTAGATGGATGGAATCTTCTGATTGGATCACTTATGAAGAGCTTCGGAATAACTTTTTGAAATATAACACGAGATTCAAAACATAATAATTTAATAGTATAGGAATTTCCATTTTATTGATTGTTAAATCAAAATGTTATGGAAGAGTCCGCCCAAAGGGCACTAATTTAAGCAGACAGCAGTGAATTGAAAAAGCAGCCGCAAGGAGGCATGTTTCATTTGCCGGTTTACACTTTTTGAAACCTTATTCCCATTTTGAGGGGATTTTCTCAAAAAAAGTGTAAACTACTTTTGAGGTGATATGAAGGACGCCCGCAAGGATATGACATGACCCCTGAATTTGTAATTGAATTTGCAAAAGAGGCAATTATTATGACTTTGATGATCTCCATGCCTATGCTAATGCTCGGGCTTATTGTGGGTCTTGCTGTAAGTATTTTCCAGGCTGTAACCTCCATTCAGGAGATGACGCTGTCATTTGTTCCGAAAATCATTGCCGTTTTCATGGGCCTTCTCTTTTTTGCACCATGGATGCTTGAAATACTGACCTCTTACACACGACGTATTATTGAAAATATTCCGATGTATATACGATAATAAACGGGCATGTCCGTCTCTTTGGATATCCCGAGCCATGAAAATTAGATTGCATTTTCATGGTAAAAAAATAATACTCCGGCGTTTGGTATGCCAATATTAAATCTTTATAATGTTGATGAGTTCAAGGTTTATCTCCTTGTGCTTGCCAGATTCAGCGTTGTCCTATTCATGCTTCCTATCTTTGCAACCCGGGTAGTTCCAAGGGTTGTAAAAACAAGCCTTGCCATGGTTTTATCCCTTCTTTTATATTCAGTTGTTAATGTGGATTCCTCAATGTTTCCGGAGACTGTTATTGAAACTGGTTTGCTTATCCTTACCGAGCTTATGACCGGCTTGATGCTTGCACTCTGTGTAAGATTTTTTCTTGGATCAATACAGTTTGCAGGTCAGATAATAGGATTCCAGATGGGTTTTTCCATGATCAACATTATGGATCCAATTACTGGTGCCAACGTATCTATTCTTGAAGAGATTGCTTACTGGACCACGCTTCTGGTTTTTTTGCTTTTTAATGGACATCACATTATGATTCGTTGTGTTATAGAAAGTTTTGAGATACTTCCGCCTGGTGTGTTCATTCTGCAGCAGGCTCTTCTTGAGAAGCTCATTGAGCAGGGTGCCGAGCTTTTTATTCTTGCGATAAAAATAGGTGCACCGGTAATCGCGGCATTATGGTTCACAAACGTAGCATTTGGTTTGACCGGCAAGTTTGCTCCACAGATGAATATTATGTTAGTTGCCTTTCCTTTTCAGATATCTGTCGGACTTATGCTTTTTGGCTTTTCTCTTGAAATTATCAAGCTGCTTACAAAAGATTATGTTGGCAGTATGAAGGCACTGTTCCTGTCCATGTTTTTCTGGGCATCAGGAGGCTGATATGGCTGAAGCTCCTGGTGGCGGAGAGAAGACCGAAGATGCATCTTCAAGAAAACTTGGCAAGGCCCGTGAACAGGGGCAAGTCGCAAAGAGTATGGAGATACCTTCTGTATTTGTTCTGCTTGCAGGGGTTATTGCTCTTCGTGTTTTTGCTCCGATGATATATAAAAACTGTCTTGCCATGTTGGATCACACCCTAAGGTTTGAAAAGGTTCCGGCCTTGACAGACGCTGATGTGATAAGTCTCTTTTTTCGTTATTCAGAAATTATGTTTCTGATGCTTATACCCATCCTGGCAGCTGTATCTCTTGCAGCTTTTGCCTCAACTATATTCCAGGTTGGATTTCATATCTCATGGGAGGCAATCCAGCCCAAATTATCAAAGTTAAATCCTATTTCAGGATTGATGCAGAAATTTTCGTCAAGATCTTTAGTTGAGCTTGTTAAAAGTGTTTTCAAGCTGGTTATTGTTTTTGCAGTAGCATGGTTTGCTGTCAAAGGTGAAATGAATGACATCATAAGGCTGTACGATAATAGCATCCCTTTCATTCTGCTCTATATTATGAAGTTGTCTTTCAAGATCGTTATCAGAGTACTCCTGGTCATGGCTCTTCTTGCAATTTTAGATTATGCCTATCAGAAATGGAAGTTTCTTGAGGATCAGAAAATGACAAAGCAGGAGGTTAAGGATGAGTTCAAGCAGACCGAGGGAGATCCTCAGGTTAAATCCAAGATAAGGCAGATTCAGGCTCAGGCAGCCAGACAGAGAATGATGGCAGATGTCCCTAAAGCAGATGTGGTGGTGACCAATCCGACCCGCCTTGCTGTTGCTGTGCAATATGATGGGAAGAGTATGGATGCTCCTATGGTTATTGCCAAGGGGGCAGGAGCAGTTGCTGCCAATATAAGACGAATTGCTGAAGAGTCGGGTGTACCTCTTGTTGAAAACAAAGAGCTGGCCCGAAACTTGTATTCAATGGTCGATATAGGTCAGGCAGTTCCGCCGGATCTCTTCCAGGCTGTTGCTGAACTTCTTGCCTACGTTTACAAGTTAAAGGGTAAAAGTCTTTAATAATCTGTAAAAAGCCACGTCAGTCAATGCAAGCCGTTTTCTACTTGAGGTTGATAATCGGATTAAATTTAAGATCAGCAAGCAGTGAAGAATGTCATTTTTTTGGCATATGCGTCAAATCATCGGAATTTCCATCCAACAATAACTGCAGCAACTCTGCGTATGTTTAAGGAGCACACTTAAATGGCTGATGAAAATACAGGAATCCTTCAAGGTCTAAAAAAAGAGGGCTCTGACATAGCAATGGTTCTTGCCATGGTTGGTATTCTCATGGCCATGATCCTTCCTCTGCCTGCTATTTTGCTCGATTTTTTTCTGGCTCTCAATATCACCATGGCTGTTATAGTCCTTATTACCACCATGTACACCAAGGAGCCTCTGGATTTTGCCATCTTCCCCTCCCTTCTTCTTGTTTTGACCCTGTTTCGTCTTGCTCTTAATATCGGAACAACACGTATGATTCTTCTCCATGGCAGCGAAGGTCCTCTTGCAGCAGGTGCGATTATTATGTCTTTTGGCAATTTTGTTGTGGGTGGAAACTATGTGGTTGGCATGATCATTTTTATCATACTGGTTCTGATTAACTTCATGGTTATAACCAAAGGTGCGGGCCGTATAGCAGAGGTTGCCGCACGTTTTACACTGGATGCCATGCCAGGTAAACAGATGGCTATAGATGCGGACCTGAACGCTGGTATGATTGATGAAGCAGAGGCCAAAAGGCGAAGAAAGGCTATTGCAAGAGAGTCAGAGTTTCATGGTGCCATGGACGGTGCCAGTAAATTTGTAAGTGGAGATGCGGTTGCCGGTATAATCATTACCATTATAAATATCGGAGCGGGCTTTATCATTGGGGTCCTTCAGCAGGGGATGCCGGTCATGGATGCTTTGACCAACTATACTCTTCTTACAGTGGGCGATGGTCTTGTATCACAGATTCCAGCTCTTTTGATCTCAACAGCCTCCGGTCTTCTTGTATCACGGGCAGGTTCTGAAAACAGGATGGGTAAGGATTTTGTTGGACACCTTCTCTCAAGTTCAACTCCGGTGTATATCGGAGCATTTATTGTCT
The DNA here is from genome assembly GCA_015231705.1 of Desulfamplus sp. Taxonomy (GTDB): domain Bacteria; phylum Desulfobacterota; class Desulfobacteria; order Desulfobacterales; family Desulfobacteraceae; genus Desulfamplus. Next base: position 6,539 of record JADGBC010000078.1, read on the forward strand.
TTTGTATGGGGCTTGTTCCAGGGCTTCCGGCATTCCCGTTCATGACACTGGCCGTAATTCTGGCTACTGGAACCTGGTATTTTTTAAGAGAGTCAAAGTCTGAAGATGAAGATATTGATGCAGGTGATCAAGCCCAAGAGGCAGCTGAAGATGCGGGTTCTCCAGAAGAGGTGGATCATCTTTTGAATGTGGATACTATTGAATTAGAAGTGGGATATGGACTGATCCCATTGGTTGACAAGCAGCAAGATGGAATGCTCCTTGGCAGAATCAGGGCGATCAGACGGCAGTTTGCATCAGAGATGGGTATTATTATTCCACCCATCCATATCAGGGATAATTTGCAACTGGCTCCTGCTCAATACCGTATTTTGATCAAAGGGGTGGAGGCGGCAGGAAGCGAGTTAATGGTCAACCATCTGCTTGCCATGGATCCAGGAGGTGCGGCCAGTGCAATTGATGGTATCCCCACGACAGAACCAGCCTTTCATCTGCCGGCACTCTGGATTCCAAGAGAGAAAGAAGATGAGGCAAAATTTTCAGGATATACCGTTGTAGATAACTCGACTGTTGTTGCCACACATCTTACAGAAGTAGTCCGGAAGAATGCCTACGAACTCCTGGGACGACAGGAAGTTCAGCATCTTATGGATAATCTATCTAAATCCTACCCTAAAGCTGTTGAAGAGCTGATACCAAATCTTATGACTCTTGGAATGGTTCAAAAAGTTCTTCAAAATCTGTTGCGGGAGAGAATTTCCATTCGTGATCTGCTCAGTATCGTTGAGACTCTGGCCGATTACGCTCCAATGGGTAAAGACCCAGATCTTCTGACAGAATATGTCAGACAGAAGATTTCAAGAGGTATGATTGCCCCTTATATCCAGCCTGACAAGGTGCTGCAGGTTATCACTCTTGATCGTTCCGTTGAGGAGATGCTTACCAAGAATATTAAGCACACTGAACATGGCTCATATCTTGCAGTAGAGCCTCAGTTAGTTGAACAGATTGTGCAGTCTCTGAGTGCGGAAGTTGAAAAGCAGATTGCAATGGATGTTCAGCCGGTGGTCATGTGTTCTCCTGCATTACGCCGCCATTTCAGAAAACTGATTGAACATGCCCTGCCGTCTGTTTTTGTTGTCTCCCACGCTGAAATTGTGGATGATATCAATCTTCAGGCAGGGGGAAAGGTGACGATTAACAAATGAACACAAAGACCTATAAAGCCAGAAGTATTCAAAAGGCTCTTGCGGATATTAAAGAGGAGCTTGGCCCGGATGCCATGATCCTTAGTACTCGCAGGGTGCCTAAAAGCCCGAGGGATCCCTATTCAAGGGATATGTTCGAGGTTGAGGCATCCCCAAAAACTGTTGAGGAAGATGAGAACAAAAAACAGTCTTTAGAACATCGGAGTGATCTGTTAAAAGGATCCTCGTCTCTTTTTTCTATTGACCCCTCTTCTGTAACACTGCAACATTCTGCTGTCTCATCTTCCAGTTCTCTCTCTTCTTCTCTATCTGGCCATTCTGATATCTCCATAATTGACGAGCTAACCAATATCAAGGACTTGATCTCGCTTGTTGGGTTTGGCAGCGGAATGGAATCAATACTTTGTGACCACTCAGAATCTGCCGGCATTTTAGCATCGCTCCTTCGGGCAGGGTTTTCAGAAAAACGTGCACATCTTGTTCTGCAGAGGGCATCCATTGCCATGGAGAGAGATCTATCCAGACACAGAGGGATTGTTCAGCCTTTAAAAAAACATGTTATAAAGGAGTGTATGAAGGAGATTCATACACGGGATATTTTTGCAAAACCCTTAGATTCAAGTATGCCACATGTCGCAGCATTTGTTGGTCCCACAGGAGTCGGTAAAACAACTACAATTGCTAAACTTGCGGCAGATTTGAGCATAAAGAAGAAAAAGCGGGTGGGACTCATATCTATAGACAACTACCGGATCGGTGCTTTTGAACAGCTAAAGGCATATGCCTCGATCATGGGACTTCTGTGCATTGCCGCATTTAATCAGGATGATTTTACACGGGCTCTTAAGAAAATGGAGAATATGGATATAGTTCTTATTGATACTGCAGGACACAGCCATTCTGATACTGTCAGAATGGGAGAGGTGTCCGAGGTTATCAGAGGTGACTATAAAATTTCGGTACATCTGGTTCTGAGTGTCACTACAGGCTTTCTTGATATGAGAGAGGCAGCAAACTCTTTTTCACAGTTAAATCCGGAAACCTATGTTTTTACAAAGGTTGATGAGACCAGGAGGTGTGGCAAAATATTTGATCAGATCAGTGATTTGCAGCTTCCGGTCTCTATTATTACCAATGGACAGAGGGTGCCTGAAGATTTAATTATTCCCGATACAAGAGATCTTCTGAGTATCATGTTGGGGGCAGAGCAGGGCGGCGAGAGATAGAAAGGAGATAAAAACGTGGATCAGGCAAGCGGATTGAGAAATATTGTAAAAACAGATTCTTTATCAAGAAGAGGTGTCTCTATGCCCTCAGGTGCTACCAGGACATTTCCCAGAGTGATGTCTGTGACCAGTGGCAAGGGGGGGGTTGGAAAGACAAATATGGTTGGAAACCTTGCAATTGCACTCACAGAGATAGGTAAAAGGGTTGTTATTATAGACGCTGATGTGGGGCTTGCAAATATTGATATTATTTTTAATATGCGGCCAAAATATAATATAAGCCATGTAATCAGCGGAGAGAAGAGCCTTCATGAAGTTATGGTTACTACCCATCATGGTGTGAATATTATTGCAGGTGGTTCTGGCTTTGCTAATATGACCCAGTTAACGCATGGCGAGAAACTCAATCTTCTGACTGAGTTTGAGACTTTGGAAAACATGGCTGATATTATTCTGCTGGATACTGGGGCTGGCATATCCTCCAATGTTCTTTATTTTAATTCTGCCGCAGATGAGTGTATTGTAATTGCAACACGTGAACCCACATCAATTACAGATGCATATGCACTCATGAAGGTGATGTCTCAAGAATATGGAACAAAATATTTTAAACTGCTGGTAAATGTGGTAGATTCAAAAAAGGATGCCAAAATGGTTTACGCCACCCTTGACAATGCCATTGGCCGCTTTCTTAAAAATGTGGTTCTGGAATATCTTGGCAATATACCTTCGGACATAAATCTCCAGAAGGCTGTTTTGCACAGAAGTACCGTGCTGGATTATGCACCAGATTCTCCTTCATCACAGGCGATTAGAGATATTGCTGGTAAGATAGCAAGCTCTCCCATCAGGGCATCCACAGATGGCAATATTAAATTTTTTATGAAACGAATTCTGGATGCAGTGAATTGAAACAAAGTGATATCAAAAAGAGGGATACTGTGCGAAAAGAATCCGCAACGAAAGATGACACCTTGCGAGAATCAAGAATTGTGGAATATGCCTTTCTGGTTAAACAGATTGCTTCAGGATTTGCCCGCAGGCTTCCGTCAAGTGTGCTTTTTGATGAATTGGTAAGTGCCGGCTCTTTGGGTCTGATTGATGCGGTGGATAAATTTGATCCCGAAAAACATGTTACCTTGAAAACCTATGCACAGTACAGAATCAGGGGGGCTATTCTGGATGAACTCAGAAGTATGGACAGATACTCCCGCTCCATCCGTAAAAAAATTCAAGACGTTGCGGCTGCTACAAAAAAACTTGAGGACAGCAAGGGTGAAATGCCCTCAGATGAAGAAGTTGCCTCTGAACTTGGAGTCAGCCTGGATGAATATAATGATATTCTCACCCAGATTCATGGTGCCACTGTATTAAGCATGGATACCTTCCTAAGAACAAAAAACAACGATATCTCCTCGGAGACAAGGTTTGCCTCAGGTTTGAGAGTTAAAGATACCCCATCCGAAGAATTTGACAGAGCTGAAATAAAGTCTCTGCTGGCAGATGCAATAAGCCGACTCAATGAGAAAGAACAGCTTGTTGTTTCTCTGTACTACTATGAAGAGTTGACCCTCAAAGAGATCGGAGAGGTGCTAAATCTCACCGAGTCAAGAATCTGCCAGATCCACACCGCCATTTTAAACAAACTTAAATCAAAACTGAAACTTCATTTTGCTGATTGAGTAGCGTCACTTTTTTGATGCCGACATAGAAAAGGTTGTAAAATGTCCGATTCCACTGATGATAATCCTCTGTTCTCACAGGATGATATTGATAAACTTCTTAATGCTGAATCCATAGAAGAGGCAGAGCAGAGCAATCTAAGTAATGAGGATGATTTAATCGGTGAACTCTCCCAGGATGATATCGACAGAATGCTTAATGCATCCTCTGCTGTTGAAGAGCCTGGCTCAGCCTCTCAAGATAATTTGGCTACAGATGATATTGCTCAAGCCAGAGAAGACGATATCGGTAAGGAAGATGATGATTTTGATTTTGGCGAGCTTTCCCAGGATGACATTGACAGGATGCTTAATGCCGCCTCTTCTGCTGAAGAGCCTGAAATTGACTATCCAGACGTTCAGGATCGATACTCATCTGGCAATCAAGCTAAAGATGATGGTGCTCAGGTTAAAGAAGCTGATATAGATTTGGAAGATGACGATGACGACCTTGGTGAGCTTTCCCAGGACGACATTGATAAGATGCTTAATGCCAAGGCATCTGACGAATTAGATACTACAAGTGTTACTCTGGATGATTTTGAAGATGATGGTGGTGCCTTTGATCTTGTCTCTCAGGATGACATAGACAAGCTTATGGGGGCAGATCTAACTGATGATCTGGGTTCTGATCTGGATAGTATGTCAGATATGGATATGGACGATTTTTCTGTCAGTATACCATTGCCAGCGGACGATGAGATAGAGTTAGCACAAATAGAGATTGATTCATCAGAAACGGTGATTGATCCATCAGAGGCATGGAGTGTACAGGACTGTCTAATTACTCAAGATACTATTGACGATCTTCTAAGTGCCAGTGACCAAGATATTGATATTAATACTCAAGATGCCGATATATTAGAGGATGAGCTGTTTAAAGTAGAGGATGAGCTGTTTAAAGAGCAGCCAGAGGCTGAAGCCCCCGATCCTTTTCAGGTCGATTTGTCTGCTGATGACCCTGACCCTGAATTTTCACTGGATGGTGACGATGATATCATAAACAACGATCTTGATAATCTGTTAAGTGACTCTCCTGAAGATATGGATGATCTTTTAAATGATATATCCCAGGATGATATTGACGGTTTCTTGAGTGAAAGTGATGACAAGTTCAAAGAGAGCAGCAGTGACGGCAGCAGCGATGACGAGAGCACAAGAAATATAATATCTCAGGATGATATTGATGCTCTTCTTGCCAGTACAGATGAGGAAGATGAGGATATTTTGGCAGACATGGAGATGGATGAGGATCTCAAGTCTGTTTCAGCTCCTGTTGGGAATGTAGAAAGTCCTCTTCCTGAAGATGATGAAGCACAGGTCATTCTTGAAGATTCTGATGCTTCTGCTACGACCCTTGCAGATGGCACGGTCAGGCAGCTTGAAGATCTCATTGATGATGAGGAGAAAAAACCAGGCAAGAGACGCTTTCTGATTAAATTCATTGCTTTTATGTTGTTGTTTTTAATACTGATGGCAGGTTGTGTGGCCGGAGCATATTTTTTCTTCTTTAAAGAGAAGGTTGATCAGCTTGTTCCCTTTACTCAGCCAGTTGTAAAAACCCAGGAAGGTGAGAATGTAGAAACTGCCGTGCAGGATATGAATATTCAGGAATCTCAGGAATTGACTCCAGGTACTATTGTAATGGAAGCTTTTATGGTGCTGACACCTGACAGGACAGATGGGATAACTTATGTGTCTGTTGATATCTCAATCGATTATTCATACTCTAAAGTGTTTGATGCTATAAATGCCAGACTGCCTTATTACAGAGGCGTGATCTATGATGCTATTGAAAATGCACTTAAATCAGACAAAGGTAATAAGCTGACAGAAAGCGAGCTTCTTGAGATTGTGAAAGATGCATTCAATCGAGCATTGTTAGACATTAAAGTTGATAAGATTACTTTCACAAATTTTAAAACCGGATAGCAGCCATATACAGACAATGATAGATTACACTGCATCAAAACTCTATGAAAATACAAAATATAGGAGGCAGGTATGACAACAATACCAGGGGCCCATACCCATGTAATCCAGCAGTCCAACACTGCCCATGATGCAACACATCATCTAAAACCGGTTCAGCCTGATCCCGGGCATCTTCAGAACCAGCAGGTTACAAGGGAAGCTATTGAGCAGACAACCGTGATATCCTCTGATCCATCTGGAAAGGTCAATGTAGATGCAAGGGCAAAAAAAAGAGAAGAGCAAAAAAAAGCTGCGGAGCAAAAGAGAAAAAAAAATATGAAAAAAGTGGAACGTGATCCTGATTTACCTGGCAATCTTGTAAATACGGTGGCCTGATGATGTGGTTTGAGAAGATGATGGCATGAGTAAACTATTGTCAATTGAGTTCTGGATTGCAACACAACTTTTTGTTGATCTTGTTCTGGTCATGCTTCTTTGGAGGTTTGTCAGAAAAATAAAGAAAGTAGAGCTGGAACAACGTAATTTTATAAAGAGTGATGAACTCAAGTTTTTGACTGATTCAATCCATCAGGAGGTGCTCGAACGTATAGAGAGGCTGACTCACGAAATGGGAGAAAAAGCGGCTGTGGAGATGGTTGATCGTACTGCACAGGATATCATTGATCTGCTGGATCCTCTTGTTAAGGGATCAGAATCTACAGCCAACGCCTTTGAGCATCAGATAAAAGAGAAGCAGCGTCTTATCAAAGGACTCAACGATGCACTTGATGCCAGGATTATCAGTATCAATCTTCTGCTGTCCAGGGCAGAAGTGATATTAAATGCCAATGATAAATCTATATATCAAAGCAGAACTGGTCATAGTGGTAATATTTCTGGTCATCGTGGAAATCCAGCAAATCGAGGTAGTACTCTTTCTGATCTGAGCCAGAAACCTTCGAATCTCCGTGACAATGCATCTGAGCTTCGTGGAAACCCTTTTTACAATCGTGATAATACTTCAAATAAAAGAACCTTTACTGATGTTAATGGTTCTGATTTTGTCAGGAGTGGAGACGAAAGCTTAATGTCAACTCAGGGCAATATGTTTGATCAGCAACAGAAAATAGTCGAATGGCATCAACAGGGACTTGATATTGACACTATTGCATCAAGACTCTCTATGCCCCGTGGTGAGGTTCAGTTGGTGATCAGTCTTAAAGAGAAGTTTATCAAGATGGAGAAAAAACCTTGATAAAAAATATGATATCTTTATCAGACTCGACGTTTTTCAAGGCTGATCAGTTTGGTAAAAAGACAATATTGCCTCTTCTGGAGAAGAACCAGATAGTCGAGGCAAAAGTTTTGCAACTGCTATCTCCCTCAAAGGCGGAGTTGCTGATTATGGGAAAAAAAGTTCTTGCTGATACATCTATGGCCTTAACAAAGGGGGAGACAATCCAGCTTAAGGTTACGGATCAAGGTAGTCTTAATATTTTTAAACTTATGCCGGATCGTGTTAATCAATCTTTATCGTCAGATCCCCAATCAGTACCATCAACGCTCACTCCTGGTTTACCCCGTTTGTCAGATATTGCATTACAGTTTCTCACACAACAACAACCTTTTGAGGGATTTGCAAAACTTGCAACAGCACTGTTCCCCAATCTCAAAGCGACTCTTGACAAAGCATTTGTAAAGCCTCTACAAGATTCGGCAGTTGATAAAACTTTTGGTGATAAAGCAGATATAAAAAACCTTTTGATCTCTGTTGCTCTTAAATCAGAAAAGAGTGATATTGATTTCTTGCCCAACCTGCTGCAAAAAAGTGGGATACTGCTGGAAAAAAAAATTGCTGACATGGTTAAAAATGCTACCACCTTCAATAAACCGATTGGCACTTCATCCAATAAATTTTCTGATAACTCAGATATCGCTTCCTGGACAGCCAGTAAATCAGACAATCCAGAAAATCCTTTGGCCCATGCTTTCTCCAGTGCCTCCCATGAAGAATCTTCAGCCACTTCACCATACAATTCAGATTTCCCAGGAACTTCCTCCAACCCTCTTTTCAAACCAGAAAATCTTGTTCATGAGGATATAAAAGGTGCTGTATTAAGTCTTCTTGCCAATTCAGGGGGAGAATCTTTCGAAGATATACAGATATTCCATGAGTTTGTTAAAAATCTTGAGAATGTCCAGCTTCTTAACAGCCATATGTCAGAATCAGGAAAATATATAATACCTTTTCCCCTTTTTAGCGAAAATCAGTTCAGCTTTGGTCAGCTCTTTATTGATCTTGGTAATAAAGAGAAGGATGGGACATCAAGTAAGGAAAATTCTCTTCTGAGAGTTTCTATTTTTCTGGATATGACTAATCTTGGGCCAATTCGTGCTGACTTTTCTGTGCTGAAAAACAATATTACCGGTGGCTTTCAGGTATCTAATGAGGAGATTGCCGTTTTTTTCAGACAGATGCTGCCGGAACTGCAACGAAGACTTCAACTTCATGACTACCAGGTGCATAAGATAGAGTGTCGGGTTGCTGAACCTGAAAAACTTGCGGAACAATCTATTATCAATGAACTGCTTAAATCCGAAGACCATGGATTCAGTGTCATGATATGAACGGGTATTTATGTGAAAGCATTTAAAAATATCTGTAATCATAAGACTTTCATTTTTAGTTATTGCAGGATAATCTGCCATGTATGTCATTCAGAAATTCCAACTCAACATCAATTACAGCAAAATTGCTCATCTACAAAAGATAAAAAATTGTCAAAGATTCATTATATCAGAATTTTTTTAGGCATTGCAGGATTGTCTTTGGGGACTCTAATTTATCTTACTGACCGCTCATCTGAGTCCACCTGGTTTGTTCGGGAATTCTTCAATAGTATCGGGCAGATGGGACATAATTATTTTCCAGACCTTTTTGGATGTATGGACAGAAGTCTGGCCTCTTTTTTGCACACATTCTCTT
>JADGBC010000079.1 GCA_015231705.1 Desulfamplus sp.
TCCATATCAAAATTCTGGATAATAATTCCACCAGCATGGGATACAGAGGTCATTCTTGCACGCATGGTGAGAGTTATAAACGCATATTTGTCTGACCGTGATTTTTCTGACGTTGAGCACTCTTTATATTCCGGCAGTATCTTTTTTTCATATTGAGTTCTGTGTAACGGTTGAAAAAAATCAGCCTCTCCACCAAGGTTTCTGAAAAAGAGCCGCTCTTGGCTTTTGAGAGCAGAACCAGCATATGCGGCAAGCCATCCACAAGGTTGCAGGGCTATTTCAAGCAGAATACAGAATGGCAGGTAATTTGTATGCCCTGCTTTAAAATACCACACGTTGTAAGGCACATCGTACTGGCATTCTATCCACCCTCCAGGTACCATTTCCCAAGGTTTCGCATCAGCTTTGTTTACTCTGTCCATGAAAAAATAAGGGGGTCCTGGAAGCCTTGCAATTTGCCTTTTATTGTCAAAATCACTGTATTGTTCACCAAACGCTTCTGAGGGATTTCCAATTGCAAAAGCAAGAATTTTGTCTCTGTTGTACAGCACAGGGGAGATTTTATTTGCTATTTGTATAGTGTTTGTTGCTATATCTTTTGTTGACCTTTTGTTGTTTTGGGCTGTTTTTTTATTTTTCAGGTCAGTGCTTTTTATATTTAGACTCTCCTCATCAGAATAAGATTCATTTAACAGAGTTGCACCAAGAATAACTTCAATATCTGAGGATACATAAGACTTTCTGGATAAGGCAACAAGTTCATCAACAAAACTTTGTGCTCCAAGCTTTAATGGAATCAACTCGATGCCGCGTTTTTCAAATGCATTTTTAAGATCCTCAGATACCATACCCCCGTCCCACGGACCCCAATTTAAAGAGAGAAATCGACAGTTATTGTTATGCTTATTTGTTGTTTGTTTACCATGCAAATGCACAGTCTCATTTTCATTATTGGGGGTGGCCAAATCCGGCCATGTCCGTTTATTTATGGAATTGCTATTATATGAGTTGTTGTCTCTGTATTTTGAAAAGTATTGAGCTGTTTTGTTGAGAACTTCATTTGCCATTGCATAATCAACTTGGCCCGCATTTCCTGTTCTTGCTGCAACTGATGAAAAAAATATCACATATTTGAGTTCATCATTAACAGTGGCATTTATAAGGTTCTCCATACCGCTTATTTTTGTATCAAATACTGAAGAAAATTGTTGTTCTGTTTTGTCTATAATACTCTTATCTTCCAGAATACCAGCCCCATGCACAATACCACTTAGTTTGCCAAAGGTCTTTCTGGCATCTTCAAGGGCAGACTTTACATCTGACATGTTTCTGATATCCACACTGTAATATTTCACAATGGAGCCAGAAGATTTTATTTTTTCAAGGTTTTGGATTATCTCTCGATTTGCAACCATTTGTCTGCAAATTTTTTGAAGTTCCATTGGCGTTGGAAGGTTGCCTTTGAAAAGATTGGCAAGTATGGCTTTTTTAATCTCTGCTTCTGATACAAGATTTTTCATCCATAATGGTTCTGGTTCAGGCAGAGGAGATCTTCCCATTAGTATGATGACCGGAGAACAGCACAGAGCAAGTTCAATTGCACATTCAGCAGTGACTCCTCTGGCTCCGCCAGTAATGACAACTACATCCTGATGATTAAAGGGAGAGGTTATTTTATCTTTACCGTGAAAACAGATTTGCTTTTCATGGTCGAGAGTAGCCGAATCCGGCCATGAACATTTAGTATTATCTGCTGTAAAGCAGGAAGATTCAAGCGGTTGTCTTATCAATTCAGGGATAACAAAACATCCGTTTTTGTTATCTATGCCTATTTCTAATGTATTAGATAAAATTGAAGTTCTTTCTTCATATTCAGTTGAAGAAGTTACGGCAGCAGGTGTTAAAATAATGGATACAGCTTGTTCAACATCATCAGAAGATGGCTGATTGTAAGAATAGATGGGCATATCGATACATCTGCACAGAACCCCTTTCCATTCAATATTCGCAGTTTTTAAAAGCCCTGCAAGCCCTCCTTGTAAAGGATCAAAAATTATTTCATCCCCAAAGCCAAATGTGCCACCAAGAAACGATATCGCTGCAAAAAAAGCACCTGTTGTTTCTGTTGAGTCTATTTTGTCCGAGTCTGTCCTACACCCTATGGTTGAATCTATATTTTTTTCTGCGGCTGCCTTAATAAGATATTGTCCACTCTTTTTTGCCAGCAAAAATGCTTTTTTAAGAAATGTTTTGCTCTTATCAATTATATTTTGAGGTGGGAGTCCAATGGCTGATAAAAAAGGTACTATTGGCGAACAGCAGGTTTCAGAATATGAGGGGTTAGAGCTGTGGTCAATTGAGAAGTTATCATTAGATGGATATTCAGTAGTTGAAACAGATTGAATGGATGGAACAAAAACGGATGGAATTATAACAAGACCTGCCATATCAGACAGGTCTGTTTTAAGAGCCTCATCAATATAAAGTATCTTTGTGTTTATGCTGTTCTTATGAAATTGAGATTGAAGTTCTATGGCAATAATATTTTGGCCATATAGGCCGGATACTTGGGGGGTATCCATATCTGGCAACACAGTTTTGTCCGTGCATATATCTGAATCAGAATTAAAGTTATCTAATACAATATAAACAGTCTTGGTATCAGAAACAGCTATTTTGGATATCGTTTGAAGGTTTACAGTATCAAATGGGATTCTTTTAAGAGAAATAACCTGCCTTAAAAGTTTTTTTTTTCATTTGCCTCAATTTCAATCTCAGGCGAGAATTTGGGATCTGATCCTTCAAAACACTCTTGTTCACAAGATAAGTTCTCTGAATCTCCTGAAATTTTTCGAGCAATCTGTTCAATGGTTTTAAGTCTTTCAAGGTCATCTGGAGAGATTGATCCGGCTTGCGGCAGTTTTTCTTCAAGTTTAGATAAAATTTCCACCCGTTTTATAGAGTCAATTCCAAGGTCAGATTCTATATCCATATCAGGTGTAAGCATTTCTACTGGAAATCCTGTTAGTTCACTGATGGTTTCCATAAGAGAATCTATCACATTTGGGTCTTGTATTTTGATCTTTTTCACACTGTTGGTTTGCACCTTGTCTGCACTTACACCTGTATTGAGAGAATTTTGAATATCAACAGTATTTTGTCTGGGGATATTTACAACTGACTCCGAGCCGATTCTTTGTTCAGAGTTTTTGTGGTCAGGAATGTATGTAGTTGGAACTTGTTTGCAAACTGGCTGCTGATCAGCAGGTGCAAGAGCCATACAGATATCTTTAAGGGTTTTAAGGCTACCCATGTTGTCAGGGGTCAATGCGTCTGTTCCAGGCATATGTTTTTCAAGTTCTGAGACAATTTCCACACGCTTGATTGAGTCAATGCCAAGATCAGATTCAATATCCATATCAAGATTGAGCATCTGTGTCGGAAATCCGGTCAGCTTGCTCACTATTTCAAACAAAAGAGTTTCTGTTTTAAGTCTATCGAATTGAGACAAGATTGGATTATGTTGGTTCTGGTTCTGGTTCTGGTTTTGGTTATAGTTTTGGGTCTGATTATAGTTTGGGTTTTGGTCAGGGGTATTCTCATCTTGTTGAGCATTATGGCTCATAGTGACAGAACTGGATGACATGTTTACTGATTTATGATTTTTCCCATTGTTCTTTGAATGCCCTGTTTGATCATTTTTTGTTGTAGTTAAAGGCTTGTCAATTTTGACCTGTTCAGCATGATGCAAGGCAATAAAATCAGGTTTTTGCATTGACTGAGAGGTAGTAACTGACTGAGGGGTAATAACTGTATGGTTGTTGCTAAGAGAGTATATGGCATTCTCTGCAAAAAAACGGGTCTGCTCCATCATTGCCTGAAGTGTCCTGCTGGCAGCAGATTGGGTATCAAGAAATTTTTCATGGGCAAGAGCTGTGCGTGTCTGGAGCTCCTGCATGGAGTCCATACCTTTTTGCACCATCTGCATGGCACTGTAAATAAGAGATGTCGAGTTGTTCGAGATCTGAGAAATACTGCCATGTGTGTTTACCGGTTTATATGATTTTATCTGGTTTTTTTCTGGCTGTGGGATGTATCTGTCTTTCATATCAGTTCCTTTTGGCTGTGGGCTGTATGATGAAATTGTTCTATTGCGTTGAACAATATGGCTGTTTTGCTGAATAGTCTGTCTATTCTTCTCAAAAGTCGGTCTGTTCAGGGTGACATCGCTCTGTTCCTGAAATTTATGATTTTCATTTAACAAAGAAGAAGCCTTGTGCTCAGTCCTGGCAGACGATGGATTCAGTTTGGATAATTGAGGTCTGGGTTTTACGTTTGCACCAGTCAGAGGGGTTCGCATCATTTTTTTGACAGGCTTGTCAACCGGATTTTCCCATCTGTCAAGATCGACTTCAACTCCGGAAGCGGCAAGATGAGATAAAAGATAAGCCAGATCTTCAACAGCACTCTTTTTGCCTGACGATGCATCCATTGCTATGCTTTGTATGTTTTTGAAATCTGTTGAAGCAGTCTTTTTAGGTGAGATCGCATCTGAATCTTTGTTTTCCAATATGGATCTGGTGAGTCCGCTCAATACGGTCTTGGGGCCCGCCTCTATAAAAGTCGTTATATTGCTGTTAAGCATTGATTCAATATTTGACATGAAACGGACAGGATTTATAAGTTGCTCTCCAAGAAGTTTTTTAGCCTGTTCTCTATTTTTTGGATATTCTTCTCCTGTAGTATTTGAATATACCGATGTTTCCGAGAATTTTATCTCTATCTGATCTACGGTTTTCTTAAAAGGCTTTACAGCATTTTCAACAAGTTTGCTGTGAAAAGCTGCTGCAACAGTAAGGTTAACACCTCTGAGCTTATTTTTTTTACATATTTTTGAGGCTCTTTTTATCTCATCTGTTCTGCCTGACAAAACAATCTGGTTGGGGCTGTTCTGGTTGGCGATTATAAGGTCAAGATTCTCGGATTTAATAAGCTGTTCAATCTCATCCAAAGATGCTTTAACTGCAAACATGGTTCCTGGATCTTCTCCATCTCCTGCTGCCTGGGCCATGTACTTGCCTCTTTTACATGCCAAGTGCAAAAAGGTCGAATCATCTATCCAGCCGGCAGTACACATTGCAGTCAACTCGCCAAAGCTGTGTCCGCAAACTGCATCAGGCTTGACTCCAAACCGCATCAAAATATTTGCCATTGCAAGGCTTAATGCACCAATCGCAGGTTGTGCAATTGCTGTGTTTCTCAATTTTTCTTCTGATGTTTTCTCATCTTGAGCATATAAAGGGGGTGGGAATATATAGTTTTTTAAAGCACCTTTGTTATTTAAAGGAAATTTTTCGGGCAGGTTGTAATTATCTGTATCTGAATATGAAGACTTGCTCTTCTGATCTTTGTTAGCATAGCAATTCTTCTGATCTGTATTTGAATAGCAGTTTTCCTTATTTGTGTCTGAATCGTTGTTATCCTCATCGTTACTTGAATGGCTGTTTACCTCTTCAAATATTTTTTCAGCAAGTTCAAGAGTCTCAAGTGCTTCAGGGAACATGGAAATCAACCTGCTGCCCATATTCAGATATTGGCTGCCCTGTCCCGGAAAAAGAAATCCTATCTTCCCCTTGTGCTCTCCTGAACCATAAAATATCCCTGATTTCTCTTTGACTGATCTGTTTTCTGATGAGATATCTGTATTCCCTCCAGATACAGGTAAGTTAACAATATCCTTTGACTCATTAGCATCAACATCAGCATCAACATCTTCTTTGCAATCACTGCTGGATTGAAATTTCTTAGCAACAAGATAATCTAATGCTTCTGCGGCTTTTTCTGCAGGATCATCCTTGTCATTTATCACAATCAGAAGTCTGTAATTGTCAGTTGACAGAAATTTTTTTCTTGACTGAGCTGTCTCCCATGCAACAAGCTGTGCCTTTTCACCTGAATCCAAACCTGAATTCAACTCTTTGGAATACTCCATTGTGCATGAGTTGTTTTTACGCAAATAGCTTTTGCAGGACTTAACTGATTCTTTGAATTTCAAGATATTTTCTTTCAGTTTTTCCTTTGTACCGGCAGAAAAAGCTGCAATCTGGACGCTTCCATCCCATGAAACATGCTCTTTTTTATCGCTGTACTCTTCAAGGACTGCATGAAAATTGCTCCCTCCAAATCCAAATGCACTGACACCGCAACGCCTCAGATGTTCCTGAGATTTAATCCATGGTTTTGAAGCTGGATTTAGATAGAACGGAGAATTTATTATATCGATATCTGGATCTGGATTTTCAGCTTTAAGTGTGGGAGGAATAACTTTGTGATAGAGACTTAATGTACCCTTGATAAGACCTGCGGCACCGGCAGCAGCTTTTGCATGGCCGATCATAGATTTTACAGAGCCAACTGCTGAGTGGTTTCTGTCCTCATTTTTTTCAACAAGAGCTTTCAAGGCAGTGAACTCTATTTTATCCCCAACCTTTGTTCCTGTTCCGTGAGCCTCAAAAAGCTCGACAGTAGATGGCTCAATGCCGGCTTTTGCATAGGCAGACTTGAGTGCCCGCAACTGTCCATTCGCGTCAGGTGCATATATCCCTCCGGTTTTACCGTCACTTGAGCTGCCCAATCCTCTGATAACAGCATAGATTCTGTCATTGTCGTGCTTTGCATCTTCAAGCCTCTTGAGTACAACCATGCCGATACCTTCGCCAAGAACAGTGCCGTCCGCATCCCTTGAAAATGGTCTTGCATCACTTGTATGGGAGAGCACTCCAGTTTTTGAAAAGCACATGTGCATGAATATATCGTTAAGGGTATCCACTCCGCCGCTTATGCACAAATCGCATCTGTTTGAAGCAAGTTCAAGACAGGCGGTATAGATGGCACTCAAAGAGCTTGCACAGGCTGCATCCACAACTGTATTGGTGCCGCCCAGATTCAGCCGGTTGGCAATTCGTCCAGCAACAACATTGCCCAAAAGCCCAGGAAACGAGTTCTCTTGCCATTTGGGAAAACTGTCGGATATCCTCTTGATAATGTTTTTCTGTTTTTCACCTGTTATTCCATGATCCTCAAGAGCTCTTTTCCATACAGGGTGATAAAGTCGGGCACCAAGAGGAATGACAAGCTCCTGAGTGCCGGTAACGCCAAGTATCACACTGGTTCTGGTATGGTCAAAATTTGAAGCTGACGGATAACCTGCGTCCTGAAGGGCTGCGTCTGCCACCATAAGTCCCAGAAGCTGTGATGTATCTGTCGCTTCAAGATTTTTTGGAGGAAAGCCATACTTTGCAGGATCAAAGTTGATCTCAGGGATAAAGCCGCCCCTTTTGCAGTAGGTGTGGTCAGCAGTGGCAGGATTTTCGTCAAAATAGTCCTTTAGCGACCAGTGGCTCTCTTCTGGAATATCGGTAATGGCATCTTCTCCATTGAAAAGCAGACGCCAGTATGCATTTAGCCCGTTGGATTTTGGGAAAACAGCTCCCATACCGATTATGGCTATAGGATGGTCTATTGCTGTGGAATAGTCTTCTGGTGTTACAGGATGAGCTTCTGGCAAAATAGTCTCCATATCTCAAAAATCCTCTGCATTATTTATCTGGATTCTTACTTTGATCTTCATTATTGCACTCTATCTTGTTTTGAGTTATGTCTATTTAAAATTTAAAAATGAGGATATATTAGTATGCCTGTTTTGTATATGTACAGGATGTTATTTTGACAAAAATTTTACAAGGAGAGAGTGTGTTTAATAATCTAAAATTGGGCTCAAAACTTATGCTCGGATTTTCATCAGTTGCCATGATCGCTTTTGCTCTGGGTATCATTGGCTATTATGGTGCTGTCAAAAATGAGAGGTCTATATATGAAATAGGCATTGTCCGCCTGCCAAGCGTTCAAACTACTCTTGATATGCAGTTCCAGATAGGACTTATTGTAAGGCACATACGCAATCTGCTCATTCCCGGCTTGACCAAAGAAGATTACCAGCGGCAGTATGACAGCATCTTGAAAGTCCGGGAACAATACAGGAAGTCATTTGATATCTATGAACCTTTGCCCCAGACACCGGAAGAGGCTGTAGCGTGGAAATCTTTTATCGCACTTATCCCTGAATGGGTCACCATTAACGACAAAATTATTAAGCTTCACAAAGATAAAGAGATGCTGAGTGGAGAATCAGCAAATGCTGAAAAGATCAAAATTGAGAAGCAGATGCGTGATCTTGCCATTGTAAAGGCAAGGTCGATTCAGAACAAAGCTTTGGAGCATCTTCAGACTATAGTTGATATTAATGCTAAAGTTGCGGCTGTCGAAGTGGAAAAGGCACTAAGTGAGGCTCGATTTTTAAAAACCGTTTCATTGGCTGCTACTCTATCAGGCATTATTCTCGCCATAGGTCTTGGCATTCTTATTACCAGATCCATTACCCGCCCGATTCTGGAGGGGGTAGAGCTTGCAAAAAAGATGTCTGCGGGGGATCTGACTCAACAGATATCAATTGACCGCAATGATGAGGTCGGCATCCTCATAAAAGCTCTTAACCAGATGTCATTGGCTTTAGGGAACATGTTTAAAGATATTATAAAGGGAGTGCAGACACTCTCTTCCTCAGCAACACAGTTGAATGGAATTGCAGGACAGATGTCATTGGGTGCAGAACAAACCTCTTTCAAATCCCAAACAGTGGCAGCAGCGGCTGAAGAGTTAAGTTCCAATATCAATTCAGTGGCTGCTGCAATGGAGCAGACAAACACCAATATGCATCTGGTAGCCTCGGCTGCCGAGGAGATGACCTCTACCATATCTGAAATAGCCGGTAATGCTGAAAATGTTCGCCATGTAACGGATGAGGCTGAAAAACAGGCTCGGACAGCTTCAGACAGGGTTCACAATCTGGGCAAAGCTGCCCAGGAGATTGGACAGGTGACCCAGGCAATTGCAGAGATTTCAAGCCAGACAAATTTGCTTGCTCTGAATGCCACAATTGAGGCGGCAAGAGCTGGAGAGGCTGGCAAAGGGTTTGCGGTTGTGGCAAGCGAGATTAAAGATCTTGCAAGACAGACAGCCTCTGCAACAGAAGAGATTAAAACCCGTATCAAAGGAATTCAGGATGCTACCGGTGGTGCTGTAGATGAAATAGTTCAGATTGCAGGAGTTATAACCAAGGTAAATGAAGGGGTATCCACAATTGCCGCGGCTGTTGAAGAGCAGTCTGCAACCACAAGAGAAATTGCAGATAACGTTTCACAGGCATCTTCTGCTGTAAGTGAAGTTGGCAAAAATGTAGTTGAAAGCTCATCAGTCACTGCCGAGATCGCCAAAGATATATCTGATGTGAACAGCTCTGCCTCTCAAATGGCCACCAGCAGTTCCGAGGTTACGGCCAGTGCAAAGGAGCTGTCAAGGCTTGCTGTGCAGCTTCAAGATATGATGGGGAAATTTAAAGTATGATTTAATTGTGATATCTCCAGGGGTTTAAAACTTGCTGCATCTACAGGAAGCTCAACCCCCTGGCTTCTGAGCCATCCGGCTCTTGTGCATATTGATGCTCCGATCAGAAGATTTATTGCGATATCTGAAACCCTCCTGTTTTCGCTCTTCTCTAAAAAGGTTCCTTTCACCCATTGATTAAAAGCACCCATAGAAGGGCCGCACCATATCTGATAATCCATCTTTCTTTGAGGATCACCCGAAATTGACCATCTTGATGACAAGCCAAGATAGGAGCGGAATACAAGAGCCATTTTATAACGGGGGTCGGCCTGTGCCCGTTCAATCTCTATTGCATTATGAGAATTTGTAGTCCGCTGTTTTATATTATAAGAATTTTCAGTCCGTTCTTCTTCATTCATGCTTCTTGATCTGAAAAATTCTTTAGTCTCTTCCCACTTGCGGGCAAAAGAGGCTTGAAGATATTTCTCCTCAATCTCTGTCTTGAGTTTATCCGGCACATCTTCAAAACAGTCATAAGTTTTATAAACCTGATAGAGCTTTTCAGCTCTGACTGAAAACATTGTTCCCCTTTTTAATACCTGAACTCTTGCCCCTATCTCAAACATGTCGGCAGCAGGAGCCATTGCAACATCTGCCTGTTCTGCCTGTGCAAGAAGCGACTTAACGCTTTGTGATGTTCCGGCCTCCACACAGGACTGGTTTATGGAGCCTGTCAAGATATAGGCTGCCCCCATCTGAAAGGCTGCTGCTGCGGATTCAGGCGTGGCAATACCTCCGGCAAAGCCCACACAAAGCGGTTCGGCATAATTGAATCTCTGGTTGAACTCATCCTTCAGAGCAATCATTGTCGGCCAAAGAGAGATGGCAGGCCGGTTGTCTGTATGACCTCCGGAGTCTGCCTCAGCCGTCAGATCCTGTGCCATTGGTATGAAAGGGGCAAGCTCTGCCTCATCTTGTGATATGAGCCCCTGATTTAAAAGCTCGGTTACAAGTTTTTCAGGAGGAGGTGAGAAAAACTGTCTGGCCACCTCAACCCGTGAAACCTTTGCAATGATCTTGTTAGGAGTAATTATGTCGCCCTCCATATTGCGGTGAATCCCTTTAAGACGGTAATAGACCAGAGCGAGGGTTATTCTCATGAACGCGGCAGCACTTATAGTTTTAACTCCATATTTTAGATAGAGTTTGGCTAAAGCCATTTCAAGTTCAGGGTCGCCGTGTGAGTGTATGAAATTGCAGCCCCAGGCATTGGAAAAAGAAGAGGATTCAGCTTGAGATAATTTGGAAGATTGAGAAGCTTGAGATGATTGATCAGAGCACTCTATATTCTTTTTCAGGGGAACAAGATCTTCTTTCAAGCGGATAATGGCATTTTCAACCTCCTGGATAGAGAGGCCTCCGGCACCGAAAAAAGCAATCATTCCGTTTCTGGCCATGGATTCAACCATCTGGACAGATGTGATGCCGTTTGCCATGGCACCTGCAATGTAGGGATATTTAAGTTTGTGGCGTGCCTTGAAACCTGCATCTCCAAGATTTTCCAAGGGCAGGGCAGGGGCATATGCTCTTATTTTGAAACAGTCACTCCTGTTTTTAAAATCATCGTAAACCTTATAAAAGTCAGGCTGCTTTGAATCATCGTGAATCTGGCCTATACATGCAGTACCACCACATACCCATTGATCTTTTCCATTATTATCAACCATATAGACAGGTTCATGAATATGGTAAAGTGCATCTTTTATGTCCTGGAAAAACAGAGATAAACTTTCATCAGATATATGTGGATTATCCTTTGGGTTATCCTTAACGTGGGTATATCCACCTTTATAATTGATATTGTTGCCCCTTTTATTGTTTCCTCTGTACCAGTAACCTTTGAACATTATTGTATTACCCCCTTGGATGGAATTTTTTATGCATCTCCAGCAGATGTGATTTTGAAATATGGGTATATATTTGTGTGGTTGCAATGTCCGCGTGCCCAAGCATGGTCTGGACAGAGCGCAGATCTGCTCCGCCTTCAATAAGATGTGTTGCAAATGAGTGGCGGAATGTATGTGGAGTGATATTGCGTTGTAAGCCAGCTTTCAGAGTGTATCTCTTGATGATTTTCCAGAAACTTTGACGTGTCATGGGTTTGCCTGCCCTTGCAACAAACAGATATCTGCTTGTGGTATTTTGAAGCATCTGTGGTCTTCCGGTTCTTATCCACTCTAATGTCTGCTCCCTTGCTTTGGAACCAACCGGCACAACTCTTTCGTTTGAGCCTTTACCGAGTACCCTTACAAATCCCGCGTCAAAGTTAATATCTTGTACCTTCATCTTGATAAGTTCCGATACCCTGAGCCCTGCACCGTATATAATCTCAAGCATGGCAGCATTTCTAAGCTCTCTTGGTACTGTTGTGTCCGGTACAGAAAGCAGCGTTTCAATCTCCTCTATGGTCATCACTTCAGGAAGATAAAGACCGGTTTTGGGGATATCAACGTTTTTTACAGGATCAATTTTAACTAACTCCTCTTTGATAAGAAATTTGAACAGTCCTCTAATTGCGATAAGATGCCGAGCCCTGGTTCTTGCAGAGAGACCCTCTTTTTTAAGATGGATAAGCCACGCAAGGATAGCTGTTGTATCCACAGCCTCAATCTCATCAAGATCGTTTTGAACCATAAAATCAACAAACACGGCCAGATCATGTGTGTATGACTCAAGACTATTTGAAGCAAGCCCTTTTTCAAGAACCATGTGTTTTATATAGAGATCAGATATTTTATCAAAACCGGCCATTTTATTAAGTTTAACCAGACATCCTTAAGTTATTATAATAAGTTAGTAAATGGCACTTTTACCCGATATAGATTGTAAAATCAACTTCTCAGGTTAAAAGAGTTCTGAATATTTGAGAGGTTCACATGTTTGAGAGGTTCACATAAAAATTGTTGTGAACATAAACAGCTTCGCTGCAATTATTGTCAGATTGAAATTCCTGAGTAATAAAATATTGGTGAATTATTAAGGATACAATGTTATTATATCGCCTTACCATAAAAATGGATCACATTTTTATATTAGCCGCTTAGAAGCCCAAGTGCTTTAGCCTTGGGAGCAGTCACCAGTCATTATTTAATAATTTTACTCAGCAAAAAGGAGAAATGTGAACAGTGGTCGTGATCAAGATTGTGATAAGTTTAGGTGTTATTATTCTTGCCACATCAATTGCTAAACGCTTCCCGTCGATAGCCGGTCTTATAGGTGTAATGCCTATTACCGGAGCTCTGGTACTTGCTTGGGTATTTCTTGAGAATAATGGCGATTATGCAATCATGCAGCATTTTGTCAGAGGTGCACTCTGGGGGATTTTGCCAAGTATTATCTTCTTTCTTGTAGCACTTTTATGCCTGAGAAAAGAGTTCTCTTTGCCTGTTATACTTGCGGCAGGTTTCTCAGCCTGGTTTGTTGCAGCGTTTATCCATCAGTTGGCGTTGAAATGGATAGTCAAGTAATATGGTGTAACATGTGTTGAATTTACCAGATATCAATAAAAAAAGACAAAACATAAACTGAATTTATACGCCTTTGATATCAGAAACAAATTCAGTTTATTGTGGAAAAAAGAGGTCTCAACTCACAGTTTTGACAATCAGGTAAACTTAGTTGCACTACAGAACAGGATTGCAGTTACAACTTCCTATCAATATGGCGACTACATGGCAGATGATCAGCGAAGGCTCACATTTTTTGATCCTGTTACAGGAGATGTAGTTCTGCAGACAGAAGATCTGAATGAGTGGCCCTTCACCAAGCCCTCTGGCAAAGCTGTGATCGGTAAAACCGGTAGTGACCATTCAAATGGTATTTTGCTTGAGATCAACAACGAGCTTCTTTTTGGAGAAACCGGTTTTGGAGTCTCTTTATGTTCCGGTAAACTTGCTCATACCGAGTTGAAAGGGCACTGGAAGCTCTCTACAAGAGATCCTCTGGTATATGGATCAAGCCTGATGTTTTTTGACAGCACAAGTGCAATTACCGGTGCCTACGATTTTTTCAGCCTGGAGTTGCAGACAAAAATAGCTGAACTTAAAGGCTATAAAACAGATAGTACTATATTTAAGATAGCTTTTGCTGAAGGTGATATTGCGTCCATATCTCAGCCGGTTACCAATGGGAAATCAATTTTTTTCATCTATGTTAAAAATGACAATAAACTGTATCTTGGTGAGTATAGTGCTAAAAACGGGGTAAAAATATCAGAAACAGTCCTTCTGCCTGAGAAGAATTACAGGGGGTATTGGTGCAGCCGGGATCAGTTGATTCTCTCTGGAAACAATCTTCTTATTCCGGCTGGAACAACTCTGCCTGAGGAAAACCCGTTGTATCCTCCTCAGGATGGCCACATGATTTATGACCTCACAACAAAACAGATTAAATCAAGCAGTGGTAAAACTTTTGCCTTTGATCAATTACATGTGATGACAGGTGAGAATCTTTTTGTTCTAAGGAAAAATGAGTCAGGCATCTTTTACATTGACCAGATTAATCTTGATGCGGGCACAAAAGTCAGGGAGATCGAGTCTGATTTGCTCAATAGTGTAGATAATGGTGTAGAGATTGCTTCAAGCATGATTCTTCACGATCAGGGATACCTGATAATGAAGGGGGGTAACCCTGCTGCCTCTGATGATGATTTTCTGATTGTGCAATACACTGGTGATATGAGTGAAGGAAAAAGACAGTATAAGTATAACAACCAGGGGAATCCCTACATTGAGCTTATAACCCAGACTGATAGCCAGAGTGCTTCGGAGGAAGAGGGCACAGGAGCCGCTGATGAGGGAGCAGATGCAGTATTAAGCCCGGCTGATCTTTCAGAAAATACCCTGCCTGGAAGCGAGCTGATCTACAAAGATCTTGTAAATATGGATTCTCTCTATTCAGCCTATGTTCCTTTGTTGAAGAGAGTCTCTTTCAATACTGATGGTGAGGCAGGCGGGGTAGGAGAGGGTGCCTTGATTGTACGAGGCTCCATAAGCTGTCCTGACGAGGGCAATTGCTGTCCAGGAGAGTTTTCGTCTAAGCTCTATTACCCCTATAAAATTTATCTGCCTCTTGATGATCGAAAAATAGTTGTGGAGAATAAAGAGAGTCAGCCTTTATTAACCTTTCATCCTGATATTCCAATATACTACAGTCTCTGGGAGAGCCTTGAGAACGATGAAGAGAGAAAAACCATGTTTTCATATCAGGCTTATGAACATGATACACAGGATGCTCTGGATTCTCTGACAGGCAACTTTGGTGATCTTTTAGACCTGGGAATAGCCATTTTTACCGGAGATATCTGCGGTATGGTGACCTCTGTTTTGGATATGGGTGAGGGGGCTCTGACTCCAGTTGATGAAAACTATGGATCTGCTTTTGCCTATTTAACCCGAAACAGCGGAGTTCAGGGCAGTATTTTCGGTGTCCCAAAAACAGTTGACAGTGCAGTTATAACTATCGGGGCAAGTGATGAGCCGGATAATATGCAAACAGCGGTAGGGCTTGCAAGCGATACTGCAGATCTGGTCTGCTCTGCAATTGATATTTACGGTGCTGTCACAGATCCAGAAGCGTATCAGAATATGGCTGTCAGCCTTACCAGCTTTGGACCTGATGTGTCAGGGCGTGCTACACAGGGAGATCTGGAATTGAATAAAAAACTGTTACTGCCGGTTTCGAGTTTGAAAATTACTCTGGACAAAGTTGAGACTGACATGCAGTGGCCTATTACCAATTTATATCTCAGAGCCGGGATTTTAGGAGAAGATTTCCCCTCGACATTGCTGGATAATGCGGCTAATACTGACAAAACACCATTTATCAGTTATCTTAAGTGGTCAAAATCATCAGAGTCGGGGTTTAAAGAAAATGTTGATATTACTCTGTATGAAGGCAAATTTAATAACCAACG
>JADGBC010000007.1 GCA_015231705.1 Desulfamplus sp.
AATAAACTTCACCCCTTCGCAACTATCAGCTCTTTTATCTCTCTGACAGCTCCTGTGAATTGAACCACAGGTCATTTCCGTTTTATCCTCCGCTCCGTTACCGGGTTTCATTGGCGGAAACTTCATTGCTACTACGGGCTCATCTGCCACCCTGCAAAGCATCTTGCCCTTCTTGAATATCTTCTTGTCAGGCAATATCCTTATTACTTTAGAACTCTACAGGGCTTCCCCGGTTAATGACTGTTCCCTGTGAATAATTCCATCCTCAAGCACTTCAGCAGTCTGTCTGAGTATCGGGCTTTGCCCTATTTTGCAGGCTTACCCACTGCTTCAGCCGAATCAGGTTCGCTTTCGCTATGTACTATTCACTTCTTATCGCTTCCTTCAGACCCTTCCGTTACCAGAAACGCCCTTGCGATTCAGATTGATTTCCCCTCAGACGGGGTATCTCCACTCTCTTTCAAGTGGACGGGGTTACAGCTTTGCCGGGCAAACAAAAAAGGGTTCAACCAAAACTGGCTAAACCCTTGAATTTACTATGGTGCCGGAGGCGAGACTTGAACTCGCACACCCTTGCGGGCGGAGGATTTTGAGTCCTCTGCGTCTACCAGTTCCACCACTCCGGCGTTATTTATACAGTGCCTTTTTAAGATAAACACTCCTTCTTGTCAACAGATTCCTGACACTATCCATAAAAATTAATCATTGCAGGCTTTCAGGCTGCCTGCTGACTTACTGCAATATCTGATTGCCTTGATGACTTCATCACGGCTGATCTCACCCTCCCGCACAATCTTGACCGGATCGCATGTGACATCAACAACAGTGGAGCCGATACCCCCTTTGAGGATTCCGCTGTCAAGTACCATATCAACATGGCTTAAAATATCAGGATCAAGCATAGCGATCTCCTTGCATCCAGCCTTACCAGAAATATTGGCACTGGTGCCGGTGATGGGGCTGCCTACCTGCCTGACTAATGATCTGGCAACCGGATGGCCTGGCATCCTGATACCAATCTTCCCTGTCCCTGCAGTAAGAGCCTTTGGCAAATCGTCAATAGCATTAAATACAAGGGTAATGTTTCCTGGCCAGAATTTTTCTATCAATGAGAGGGCAGAGGCTGTCAAATATCTCTTTACCATGAAAATACCCCCCTGATTTTCATAATTCGGGGGGGCATAATAATGGCCATGAAGGTTTGTTTTTTGTTTCAGAGGTGATCCATTCAACCCTGACTGAATCTCCTCTGACTGAATCTCCCCTGATTGAAACGATGATCTGTTTTCTGAAACAGGCTTTACAAGCAGATCAAGCTGGCTGATATCGTCGATAAGAACAAGAAGCGGATTGGTCAACGGTCTCTGCTTGATCTCAAACACCCGTTGTACTGCCGCCGGGTTCAAGGCATCAGCCGCAAGCCCGTAAAGACATTTTGCAGGAAAGACAACAACTCCGCCGACATGGATAATATTTGCAGCTTTTCTGATTATGTCAAAACAGCGATCAGATTCAGATAAATCAAAACAGTGATCAGATGCAAACAAAGAGGCAATGTCAGCAACTTTATCCATCTTGCCACCCATTCATCTTACCACCCAAGGGTTTCAGCCTTTTTATTGACCGTGTCTGCCATATCTTTTTTGTATTTATCAAGTTTTGCAGCAAGCTCGCAATCAGAGACAGAAAGTATCTGTGCTGCAAGCACTCCGGCATTTATGGCACCAGGTTTGCCAATAGCCAGCGTTGCCACAGGCACTCCAGGCGGCATCTGCACAGTTGAAAGCAGAGAATCTAAGCCCTGAAGAGCAGATGAGTCAATCGGAACACCAAGAACCGGCAACGTGGTATGGGCGGCAAGTACCCCTGCAAGGTGGGCAGCATGTCCTGCTCCGGCAATAATAACTCCCATTCCTTTTTTACGAGCATTTTTTGCAAAGGCTTCCGCTCTTGCGGGAGTTCTGTGGGCAGATGCAACAGTCACTTCATATGGGATATCAAATTTTTTAAGTATCTTAAGTGCCTCTTCCATGACAGGCAGATCTGAATCACTTCCCATTATAACCCCAACTCTTGGTGGAACAGAGATTCTTGCAATGGCTTTGGCTCCAATGTCCTTGCGGTAAAAACAGCCTTTCCATGAAATCTTGTCGCATGCATCATATGCTTTATCCATAGCATCCTTAATGCCATCTCCAAGAGCTGTAACACCAAGGACTCTGCCTCCATTGGTTTTGATCTGCCCATTTTCAAGTGTTGTACCAGCATGAAATACAATCGTGTCTGAAATTGTGTCTGCCTGATCAAGACCCTTAATCACATCACCCTTTTCATAAGATCCTGGATATCCTCCTGCTGCCATTACAACGCACATGGTGCTTCTGGGGTCAATTTCGGTTTTGAATCTGTGGAGCGTGCCATCTACACAGGCCTCCATCAAAGGCACAAGATCACTTTTAAGCCGCATCAAAATAGGCTGTGTTTCTGGATCACCAAGTCTTACGTTGAATTCAAGAACCTTTATCTGCTCTTTATGGATCATAAGACCTGCATAGAGAACCCCTTTAAATGGAATTCCCTCGGCAGCCATAGCTTTTACTGCTGGAACCATGATCTCGTTCATTGCTCTTCTTCTGAGCATGAAATCAAGAACTGGTGCAGGAGAGTAAGCCCCCATTCCACCAGTGTTTGGACCCTGATCATTATCAAATATCCTTTTGTGATCCTGGGAAGTTGGAAGTGGAAGAACAGTTTTGCCATCGGTCAGGGCGATAAATGAAGCCTCTTCACCCACCAGACACTCCTCCACCACAACAAGAGATCCGGCATCTCCAAAAATACCGCCCTTCATCATGTCATCCAGTGCTTTAAAAGCCTCATCTTCAGACGCACAGACAAAAACCCCTTTTCCAGATGCAAGGCCATCTGCCTTTACAACCAAAGGTGCACCAATCTGTTTTACATAGAGTTTTGCTCTCTCAATGTCAGTAAAAGATTTTCCTCTGGCTGTTGGGATGTTGTATTTTTCCATGATATTTTTGGCAAAAATTTTACTTGCCTCAAGTTGAGCCGCTTTTTTTGAAGGGCCAAATGCCTTTAAACCCCTTGATTCAAAAAGATCGACAATTCCTGCTGCCAGTGGTGCTTCAGGCCCAACAACAGTAAGATCAATGTTCTTCTCCTTTGCAAATGCAGCAAGAGCCTCAATATCATCAGAACCTATCGCAATATTCTGTGCAAGAGTTGATGTGCCAGCGTTTCCAGGTGCACAATAAATCTTTTTTACAGCATCGCTTTTAGATATTTTCCAGACAAGAGCGTGCTCTCTGCCGCCGCTTCCCACAACTAAAATGTTCATTTTTTTATTTCTCCATGGTTTGATAAATTTTATTTTGTAGCATGTTGATATGCCAAATACTTTTTTATAAAAAAGTCTCTGTAAGTATCTGTTTTATAAAGACTTAGATTTTTTAGATTGTGGCGGTAATCCGCCATGTAGGTTATATTTCACTGCTCCATTGCCAATGCTATAAGCCTGTCAAGTATCTGTGTGAATGAGTATCCGGCAACCTTTGCAGATTGAGGATAGAGGCTTGTAGCAGTCATTCCTGGGATGGTGTTGGTCTCAAGCAGGTAAATGTCTCCATTGGACAAGATCATATCGCTTCT
The DNA here is from genome assembly GCA_015231705.1 of Desulfamplus sp. Classification (GTDB taxonomy): domain Bacteria; phylum Desulfobacterota; class Desulfobacteria; order Desulfobacterales; family Desulfobacteraceae; genus Desulfamplus. The sequence continues at coordinate 3,670 of JADGBC010000007.1, forward strand.
GCTGTACCCTTTTAGAAACAGGGCACGATGGGCTGCAAGTGCATATTCTTGAACCTTGTCTCTTATCTCGTCATCAATTCGGGCAGGGCATATCTCTTCTGTTGCCCCTTTAAGATACTTTGCGTTGTAGTCAAAAAACTCGTATCCCTCTCCCGGGATGATCTCAATTACAGGAAGAGCTTCAAGCTCACGGTTGCCAAGAACGCCACAAGTCAGCTCCACCCCCTTTATATAGGATTCAAGAAGCAAATTGTTGTCGAACAGAAGAGCCTTTTCAACTGATGGAGCAATATCACTCTCTTTTTTTACAATCGACATACCCACGCTTGAGCCTGCACATACAGGTTTAATAACCATCGGCAGTCCAATCTTGTTCACCCATGCATCAGTTTCCACGATCTCTCCCTTTGAGAATGGGATATAGGGCGGGACAGGAATATTTGCGTGTTCATACATCTTCTTTGCGGCAAGTTTGTTCATGGCCAGAGCACTTCCCAATACTCCGGCACCTTGATACGGAATTTTAAGAAGATCAAGAAGACCCTGAACCGTACCATCTTCTCCATTAGGGCCGTGGAGAATCAAGAGAGCAACATCAATGGCAGGTGCATCTTCCACGATTTTTTGCAGATCTGTTTTTGGGTCGTATCTTACAATATCGTATTTAGACTTATCTAAGGCTTCATAAACCTGTTTGCCACTGCTTAAAGATACTTCCCTTTCAGATGAATCACCACCGGATAAAAGAGCCAGTCTTATCTTTCCCATGATACTACTCCTTATTAATTGAATATTTTACCGTGAAAATGGATCACATTTTTATATTACTCAAAGTCAACACCTATCGATTCCTAAGCCTTGTCAACACTGTCAGAATCAGGATATTGAGGATGAAAGGATTTACAGGATCTAATCCTTTTTCATCCTGTAAATCCTGAGCATCCTGATTCAGACAGATGCTAATATGCCCAGCAAACAATAGCAAGGTGTCGTTTTTGATATATTATCATGAAAATCATGAGGGGTATTTTTACGGTAAATTGTCTGTAATACTCTTTGTTTCAAACAGAATCCGTTTTTTTGCCATGTGATACTCTTCATCGTCAATGAGATTCTTTTTATATAAACCTGCAAGTTCTGACAGACGCCTCTCAATGTTGGTATCGCCCGATTCAAGCCTTGGGGTATGATATCCACCATGATTGTGATATCCATCACCATGTTCATGATACTCACCATGACCAGATGCTTGGTTCCTGCCAGACGTTGTATCATGATCCAGCAAATTGCCCCCCTCTCCTGCTGGCAGGAGATTGCCTGCCTGCAGCATATTCCCTCCTGGAGCACTCAGTTTGAAGGATGCCAATCCACCCAGAAGTTTGATTTCAACATTGCGGTTTTGAAATGCAGGATGCGAAAGAACATCTTTGATATCAGTTGATGAGCGTTTGATTCTAAGATAAAAAATCCAGAACAGGGCGATCACTGCTGCTGCGATACCACCCATTATCCAGGGCAGATACTGATATACCCCTTTGAACAGAACCACAGTTACTCCGGCACCTGCTACAAGAGCTATGTGGAGCAAAAGTACAAAATATGCGGCAAAAAGGCTTTTAAAAATACCTTCCTTGTCCGTTGGTTTAAATTTCATGACATCCTTTTTAAAAGTTTTTGTCTGTATTGTGATGGAAAAGCAGCAGAATAAGTGCTGTTTCCACGGCTGTTGTTTAGTTTGAGCATAAGAAAATCAAGTTTTTTCCTGACTTCCGACCTTCTCTTGATCTCAGCCTCTGACAGAGTTCTGCCGTGTGGCTGCTTTTCTCCATCTTCCTGATGCTTATTGTCATCCATGGATTGGAGCAGTTCTTCAAGTTTTTTGATCTCGTTTCTGATCTCAACCTCAGGAGGAACAAAACCTGAGTTCTTTAAGACACGGTAGGCCATTCTGAAATCTTCAGGTATGGCCATATCATCAAGATTCAGTGGTTTGCCCTGACCCGGCAGATTGTCCAGATCCCCGTTTTTCTGTGCTTTTAATATTCTCTCTTCAACCAGAGCATCAAATCCTGGAAGCATATTGATATCTTTCCTTCATTGTCCTTTTTTGACCAAATTTTTAAGCCAGAGCATTCAAGATTTCTTGCCGGACAGCATTGAAAGGCAGCAAGGTGAATCATGAAAATGCAAGGTAATCATGAAAACGATTGATATTATAAATATGAAAATAGTTGATATTATAAAAAAGACCTTCTGTTTGCAAGATAAAAGCATGTGGATCAATGTATGCGGTTTAGTTGTTGACAATAAGAGTCATTTTACAATAAGAGTTTTAAAAAAAGAGTTGGTTAAAATAAAAATGCTTCTCTCTTCATTATGTAAGGACAAAATAAGAAGATATGCATTTTCAGACTAAATAGACAAAAAGCATTATTAAAGGGGAAATTATGAATCTTAGAAACTGGAAGATTGGAACAAAGATTGGAGCCGGATTCTTTTTGATGATTTGCATGGCTGCTGTTATCAGTTATGTCGGCACACTTAAAACAAAACAGGTAGGTGATACTCTGAATAAGCTCTACAAACATCCACATACAGTTATAACGACTATGCTGAAAATCGAGGGAACAGTTACAAAGATGCGACTCTCAATGAGATATTTTAGGTTTGCAAAGAGCGATGAGGATTTCAGAAAAATGGAAAAACAGCTTTCTGAATATGAAGACGAGGTGATGAAAGACTATGATATCCTGAAAGAACGTTTTCTGGGTGACCAGAAGATGATCAACGATTTTTTGGAGATCTTCAACGGTTGGAAAGAACACAGGGATAAGGAGATAGCCCTGGTCAAAACAGGCAAGATCGAGGAGGCGGATGATGTTGCAGAGAAAGAAGTGATACCTCATGCCGAAAAAATTAGTTCAGCCATCAAAGATATTATTGATTTTGCTGAAAAGAAACTTGTAGATTTCATGGCTTCATCAAAAAATCATATCTCAAATGCCGTTATCCAAAGCTATCTGATCTTGGTAGTTGCCGTGGTTGCAGGTTTGCTGCTTGCCTTTTTTATAACCAGAGGAATTACAAAACCGCTCTCCAAAGCTCTTGATATGGCAAACTCAATGGCAAAGGGTGATTTTACTATAAGGATTGAAAACAACAGAAAAGATGAAGTTGGACAACTGGTTGATGCACTAAACACGATGGAAGATAGCCTTAAAGGAGTTATTCAAAATATAATAAATAGCGTAAAAACCCTTTCTGAATCTTCCACTCTTTTGACAGATATCTCTAATGTCATGGCATCAGGTGCGGAAGAGACAGCTTCTCAGGCTAACTCTGTTGCAAGTGCAGTGGAGCAGATGAGTTCCAACATGACCTCTGTCGCCTCTGCCATGGAGGAGTCAACCACCACAATCAGCATGATATCGACCGCGGCTGAAGAGATGTCATCAACTATCAATGAGATCGCAAAGAGTTCTGGTCAGGGCAGAACCATTGCCAATGACGCTGTTACAAAGGCAAAAAATACCACACAGAGAGTAGAGGAGCTTGGAGAGGCTGCCAAATTAGTCGGCAAAGTTACCGAGACAATAACCGATATTTCTGAGCAGACAAATCTTCTTGCTCTTAATGCCACCATAGAGGCTGCAAGGGCAGGTGAGGCAGGCAAGGGATTTGCGGTTGTGGCAAATGAGATCAAGGATCTTGCAAGACAGACCGCACAGGCAACCCAGGAGATCAAAAAGAATATTGAGGGGATGCAAAATTCTACTTTGACATCAATTCAGGAGATCAAGGCTATATCTGCTATCATTAATGATATCAATGATATTTCAGCAGGAATTGCCGCTGCTGTGGAAGAGCAGTCTGCGGCTACAAGCGAGATTACACGAAATGTGCGTGAGGCATCAGAAGGTATGGCAGAGGTCAATGAAAATGTGGCTCAGGTTTCTGACGTTACAAGAGATGTGGCGGAAAATGTGGCTGGTGTCAGTCAGGTCGCAGGAGAGATGGCTGAAAACAGCAGCCAGATCAACACAAATTCCGTTGAGCTTTCAAGGCTTGCACAACAACTGAACAATATTGTTTCCGGATTTAAAATTTGATCACATTACAGTCGGTAACTCTGTACAGTCGGCGTAAATCTTATTACGCTTATTAGAGTCGATTCTTCCATATTCATATGGATATTCGGCACAAAAAAGCAACAATAACTTATGCCAAGCTGTAGTAGTAGTAGTAGTAGTTCTTCAAGTTTAAATTGTCGGGTGGAATTTGCAAACTCTCCATTTTTTTAGTAGGTTTCTACCCACCCGACAGTCAAACCTTGAAAGAACACTCACACATATCGTATGTAAAATGAGAAGTTATAAGTCATGTTACGCACCACCCTTGACAAATAAGGGCTTTCCATGGTTGTTAAAATCTCAAGACCATTGATTTTGCGTATGCACTGCGTAACATCACGTTATAATTAATGAGCAGATCATAATGACTGTGTTAGAACTGATTCAATTTTTTTTCTGAGCAGATCCGGAGAAAAGGGCTTGACCACAAAAGAGGTAACTCCAACCTTTGCTGCTTCAACAACCTTAGCCTGCTTGGGTTCTCCTGTCATCATGATAAACGGGATATGTTTGAGCCTCTTGTTTGACCTTATATATTTTAAAATATCTATTCCGGTTTTAAAAGGCATGTTCCAGTCCGAAATAATCAGGTCAATCTGTTGTGATTCAATTTGTTTCAAAGCCTCCAAACCGTCACCTGCCTCAACATAGTTTGTAAAGCCCATCTGACTAAGAAGACTGATAATCAGATGCCGCATTGTACTGTAATCGTCGGCCACAAGTACTATCCTCTCTTTGTCAAAAGTTGCCGGTTTCCCTGATTGCGGAGAGGAAGGTTTTTTTACGGCAGTTACTGCAGGGATTGATGAAACCGGAGGAAGGTATATAATCAACGTCGTTCCGAGTCTCTCTGAGGATTCAAATGTAATATCTCCTTTCAGGGTTCGGGAGATCAATCTGGCTGAATAGGTTCCAAGTCCTGTACCCTCTTTTTTTCCGAACGTGGCGTATTTATCAAAAAATGTTTCCCTGATCTGTATTGGAATTGCTCCTTTATTATGAATCTTGACAATCTGGCACTCGCCATCATTCAGCATAATTTTTATCTGATCATTTTCAGGTGAAGCTTCAATCGCATTTTTGATGAGATTGGCAAGCATCGAATAACATAGCATCTTTTCCCCTGATACCATGAAAGTTTGTGTTTCATCAGATGATTCTCCATTTATGGAAATATCGAAAGCTAACCCTTTTTTGTTGAACAGATTACGGGTTTCCCCCTTGATTTGCTGGATCAAAGTTAAAATATCCACAGGTACAGGGTTAACTTGGTAACTTCCTCGCTCCATTTTCATAAGATCAAGAGAGTTGTTGATGATTTCCAGCATGCAGTAGCCTGATTCCTCCAGCATCAAAAGCATATCTTTTTGATTTGGTGATAGATTGTCCGATTTCATCAGCATACCAGGAATACTCATAACTGCATTTAAAGGTGTTTTAAGGTCATGCCGTGCAATTTGTTCCATCTCTTCTCGCATACGGATGTTATCTTTGAGTATATGGTTCTGTTTTTTTAGCTCCTCTCTTGCAAGCTGGAGTTCCAGGTGATTTTTAATCCGTGCACTTACGATGGACGGATTGATTGGTTTGGTGATGTAATCAATTGCACCAAGCTCGAGCCCTTTGGCTTCGTCAGTAGTTTCGCTCATGGCCGTCACAAATATAATCGGAATCTCCCGGGTAGAGGGGTCAGATTTCAATATTTTGCAGACTTCATATCCATCCATACCAGGCATCATGATATCCAGAAGGATCAGATCAGGTTTATTGGATGCCACTGTTTCAATGGCACTATTCCCATTTATTGCTACGCTTACTTCATATTCGTTGCTCAACAGATCTGATAGAACATCTATATTTGCCTCTGTATCATCCACGATCAATATATTGCAAGTATGCAAATCTCTCATTGATTCCTCGTATAATATAAGCTATCTTCGTATAGTCCTACTTGTTTACTACTCAACGATCTTATATTTTTGCCCTTTTCCAAGCTGTTCCATCAAACTGTTGATCTCCTCCTTTAACTCAATCATTCTCTCTTCACGATTGATCGTCAGGCGGCTGAACTGTGCCAAATCTTCCATCTGTGACTTCAGTTGTTTTTCAGCCTGTTTGCGCTCGGTGACATCTTCCAGAGTCACTATCACTTCAGTTGGATTGTGACCGGAGTTTACAGGGCTAAATTTCATGTTCAGAGGAACGGTCTTGCCTCCTGTTGCAGAGGTGTAATCTGCCTCATATTCCGCAGGCTCTCCTGAAATGGCCTTCTGCAGAGCAGTCTTCATTTCGACATCACGTCCCTGTCTCAATGAATTAAACCCGATCAGCTTCTCCCGACTTGAGCCCATCAACTCCACAAACTTTTCATTACAGTTAAGAATGGTACCCTCAACGCTCATATGAATCATACCCAGAGGTGAGTTTTCAAAAATTGTACGGTGCTGTTTTTCACTATCCTGCACCGCATTTTGTGCTTTTTTCCGCTCGGTGATGTCCATAAACCATCCCAGAACACCCTCATCTTCGCCGTATTTCATAGGAAGATCCGTAATAAGAATCTCTATGATTTCACGGGATTTATTATACATTTGAAGCTCGTAATTTTCTACTTTACCCTCTGATTTGATCTTTTCCATCAGCCGACTACGCTCATTAGGATCTACATAAAGATCAGAAGATGAGTCTCCGACATCAAGTCCGAACATCTCCTTGAACCGCGGGTTGGCAAAACGAATTCTATCTCTGCTGGAAAAGGCTACACCCACCGGACTTGTATCTAAAATATATTGAAGTCTGGCCTGAGTCTCTTCTCTCTCTTTTTCAACCTGTTTACGATCAGTTATATCACGCACCGACCCTACGGCAAACCATTCACCTTCCACCTGGAATGGAGAGAGCGATACCTCGACCGGAAAAGTCTCACCGCTTCTTTTAATGGCAACAGTAGAGATCGTGGAGCCAAAAACAGCTCCCTCACCGGATAGTGCAAATTGCCTGATTCCGGCATGGGCATTATCTCTTACTTCAGCAGGGACAGCCATATCGTGAAAGTCTCTGCCCATGGCCTCTTCAACGCTGTAGCCGAAGAGCTTCTCGGCCGCCTGATTCCAGAACATAACCCTTCCCTGGCTGTTGACCATGACAAGAGCATCCGCCATGGCCTGCCCCATGGCCTTTATCTTGCGTTCTGCATGCTCACGATCCCTCATAGCTCTTCCAAGACGGCGATTCCAGATCAGGACAAATATTGTTATTCCAAGAAGTACCACACTGATCGGCCCGACAACCCACCAGTCAACTCCTTTTTGATATTTGATGGCAAGCCACCGACTCTTTATTTCAGCCTTCTCCTGATCAGTCATGGCGGCCAGTGACTTATCCAGTGCTGAAGCTAACAGAGGCCAGTCTTTTCTGACACCGAATGCCAGGTCATGGTTGTAGGGTGTGGATGCGGCAATCCTCAGATTCACAAGTCCAAGCGTGTCAATAGTGTAGGCTACAGCTCCAAGGTTATCAATAAATACATCAAATTTTCCGTTTGACAGCTCTGTTAACGCTGTTTTGATGTCAGGAGAAGTTAGAAGCTGCAGCTCAGCTCTATCCCGTTTAAGGTTCGCCTCTATTATCTGTCCTTTGATAACACCCACCTTGAGCCCCCGCAGATCTTCCAATCCTCCAGCAAGCTGATCCTTGCGAGATACGATAACAGATGGAAAAGTTGTGTATGGTCTGGTGAAATTCATAAATTTTTTCCGTGCTGCTGACGGCGTTACCTTTGGAATGACATCTATCTCACCAACTTTCACCTTCTCCATGGCTTCTGTCCATTTAACATCTTTTTGTGGAATAACAGAAATGCCAATACGTGCAGCGGCTACAGTTATAAAATCGGCACTGATTCCGGCATAAACGCCTTTTTCATCGATATATTCAAAGGGTGGGCGGGCACTGTCAACCCCAAGTCTTATCTCTCTATCAGCAATATTATCTTGAATAAATTGTCGCTCCTCTCTTGTAAGAATAATATTGGCATTTTCATCAGAGGTAGAGTCCTCTTCCCTATTGTAGCTCCAATCAGAGCCTGTCAACCATTTTACATGAAGCTCATGAAGCTCCTCTTCAGTGATTGTGGCCATTCCTTTTTCAAGGATATCCGCAAGTATTTTCATCTCTTTTCTGACGGCAATATGCAGAGGAATGGGCTTGCTCTCTTCTAGTTCAAGGTCTCCACCAACTTTCAGGTTTGTTATCTGAAGCTTGCTTGTGATGTAATCAACAACAGGCATCAGGTCAAACAGAGCGTCAGCTTTGCCTACTGAAACCGCACGAATCGCGGCAGAAGTGTCAGGTACTTCGAATAGTTCTATCTGTGGGTGGGCACTTAGTACATCCTGAAGGAAAAAACCTTTTGGCACGGCAAATCTTTTGCCATAAAGATCCTTTACAGAGGAGACAGTGGGAAAGTCTGTCCTGGTGTACAGCATCTGGACCATTGAAACGTAGGATGGGGTAAACTCAAGGAACTTTTGACGTTCCGGGGACTTTGCTATATTGAGCATTATATCAATCTCCCCTTTTTTCATCATGTCGAGGAATTGATCCCATGAGGGGCCGTTGACAAAGCTGATTTCAAGTCCTGTCTTCTGTGCCAGCAACTTCATGTAGTCAACTGAGAATCCTTTTGGAGTGCCGTTTTCATTGAAATTGAATGGTGCCCAGTCGGTCTCATTATGCACCTTGACCACACCTGTTTTGGCTAAAAATTCCTTCTCATGTTCAGTAAGATGAGAGCCAAGGCTCTCCGGAACAGTGGATCTGGCAACTGAAGGCAGATAGAGCATGATGATCAAGATAATAATGATTATACGTTTTGCGTTTATGATACTGGCCATGGATTTTATTTGTCCTTTTGAATCAAAGTGCTGAGAGTCAGAGGGGCAATGATATTCAAGTGATTAACCCCATTAATGGCCAACATGATATCGTAAAATCCTTCAAGTGCCTCCACAAGAAGATCAATATATGTCTCTGTGTCATCAACGATAAAAATCTTACTTTCCGATAATGATTTCATTCTTTACTCCACAATTTTATATTTTTTCCCTTTTCCCAACTGGCCCATCAAGCTGTTGATCTCCTCCTTGAGTTCAATCATCCGCTCTTCCCGATTTATGGTAAGACGGCTGAACTGTTTTAAATCTTCCACCTGTTCTTCCATCTGTTTTTCATTCTTTTTACGCTCGGTTATGTCCAGCAGCCAACCAAGAATACCATCCTCACCTTCATATTTTATCGGAAGATAGGTTATAAGTATATCTCTAACCTCACGGGAGCTGTTATACATCTGAATCTCGTAATTTTCCACTTTACCTTCTGACTGGATTTTGGCTACAATCTGGTTTCGCTCTTCTGGATTGACATAAAGGTCTGGAGATGGATCGCCTACTTTTACACCAAACATATCCCTGAACCTTGGGTTGACAAAGTGGATTATTCCTTTAGTGGAAAAGGCAACGCCCACAGGACACATATCAAGGATAGATTTAAGCTGGGCATTGGAGCTTTTGATCTCTTGTTCAGCCTGCTTGCGGTCAGTAATATCAAGAAATGAGGCCAGCACAAGACTTACGGCTCTATTTTCATCCCGTAAGCAAGAGATAGATATGTTGGTATATAGGATCTCTCCATCTTTGCGAATGAAGCGTTTGTCCATACTATAGACATCAATCTCATCAGCGAGCATCTGTTCAAAAAAATTTACATCTGCTTGAAGGTCTTCCGGATGGGTAAGGTCAGCCCATGTGGTATGGCGAAGTTCTTCAATAGTATATCCAAGCATATCCTGAAGTCGACCATTAGCCTCGATCCACCCTTTCTGCGGGTGGGTTACAGCCATTCCGATCTGACTGTGCTCAAAATATCCGCGGAACCTCTTTTCGCTCTCCCTGATTGCCTCCTCTGCTCGCTTCCGATCAGAGATATCACGTACTGATCCTACAGCGAACCACTCATTTTCTACCTGAAACGGAGAGAGGGAGACCTCAACCGGAAAAGTGAGACCACTACGGTTTAGTGCGGTAGTTTGAATGGTGCTACCAAAAACAACACCCTGGCCGGTTGCTGCAAAATGTCTGAGTCCTGCCCATGCCTTCTCTCTCTCTTCATTGGGGACCGCTATCTGATGGAAATCCATACCCATGGCCTCCTGTGAAGTATAGCCGAACAGGTGCTCTGCCGCCTGATTCCAGAAAAACACCTTGCCCAGGCCATCTATCATCACCAGTGCATCAGCCATCGCCTGACCCATGGCGTTAATTTTGCGTTCGTTTGCAAGGGTTTTCAACTGGGCACGTTTACGCTCCAAAACCTCTTTGTGCAGTCTTCGATTATAAAAGATGCTGAGGATAATAATGAGTATCAGTAAACTTACGAAAGGCAGGATCCATTTCAAAACCGTCCGGAAATCCAAACCGGTACGGATGACCTGCTCCTTTACATAGTGGTTCATTATCTCCTGATGATCCTGTTTGGAAATTGAATCTATAACCTTGTTTAAAATCTGTTCCAGCACCTCCCAGTCAGGCCGGACAGCAAAGGAGAGAGTCATGTCAATGTCTGTTTTGCCGACAATCTGTAGATCGTAATACCCAAGCTCGGAAATCTTGTAGGTACCAAGGGCAAGGGGGCATAACAGGGCGTTAAATTCTCCGGAAGAGACCCCTTTGAGCCCTGCCAGTATGTTGTCCACGACAATAAAGGATAAATTGGGAAAAGCCTTTCTGATCTCTCTGGAATAAGAAAAATTCTGTATTACAGCGACTTTATTATCCTGCAATTGATTCAAATCAGTTATGAATCTCTCGGTTTTTTTCATTACAACCACAACTGGATTGGAAAGATATGGCTTTGTGACTTTAAACTTTTTCCCTGCTTTGGTCTCTTTTATATCTTTAGTGTCTGATAAAATGATATCAACTTCTTCTGCCGGATATTTTTCAGTGGAGTCATTATGTTGCATAGGGCTTATTGTCTTGAATGATATGCCAAGCCGCTTTTCTATAAGCTTAATATGGTCGGCCACGATGCCTGTATATTGACCGTTTTTTTCAAATGACTCGAATGGGAGCCACTCAGTTTTACCCATATAACGGATTGATGACTGGCTGGCTATCCATTCGCTCTCATCTTGAGTTAGCTCTATTCTTTCATCCGTTTCCTGACCTACCCACTTGCCAATGATCTGAAATTTTTCTGTTTCAGTAATCGAAACAAGTGCCTTGTCAAGTATTGATGCCATTTCTGGCCAGTCTTTTCTTACACCAATGGCAAGTATTGACCCCTTTTTGCTTAATTCACCCTGTACCTGCAGGTTGGTTAAAAGCTCCATTGCCATTATATATGTGATTACTGCACGGTTGCCGGCATAAGTTTGAGCTTCACCTGATGATACTGCCTTAAGACATGCAGTCGTGTCAGGATATTCAACAACTTTTACATCAGGGTATTTCTCAGCAAAATATTTGACGTTACCAAATCCGAGCTCAAGAGCCAGAGTTTTACCCCGCAGATCTTCTTCGCTATAATGGAACGGCCCGTCTGAACGGCCTACAATGACGTGCGGCACCTCTATATATGGTTGAGTAAAATTCAAGAACACTTCTCTTTCAGGTTTTGGGGTGACATCCATTAGTGCATCAATCCGCTTCTCCTGTACCGCTTTTAGGTTATCTGCAAAAGGCCCCGGGATAATTTTGAAGTCAATGCCAAGACGACGGCCCAGCAGATTCATGTAATCAACGCCAATTCCCTTCGCACCTTCCTTATCATCCGAGCTGTTCAAGGGAGGCCAGGCACTCATGATAGCCACGGTAATGTTTGGGTGAGCCTCAATCCAGGATTTCTCCTTGAGTGTAAGCTCCAGGGCTTGAAGACCATCTACGGAATTCTGCATATAAGCCGGCAATACTTCTGCTTGGCATACTGTCACCAAAAAAAGCCATGAAAAAAAGATACGTAAAGGCATTTTAACTCCTTAACCTCTATTTGGCAGTGTTATAAACTCAAAAACGACACCTTGCTATCATGTACAGGCAAATCTCCATCTGTCTGAATCAGGATGGCCAGGATTTACAGGATGGACAAGATGTTTATCCTGTAAATCCTTTCATCCTGAATATCCTGATTCAGACTGTGTTGACAAGGCCTTAGGAATCGATAGGTGTCGACTTTGAGTATAAATGTTTTGATCTCTTACGGTGCTTCATATTAACTCAAAATTGATGGTCTCATAAAAAAACGATTTGTTCAAACAGGTCATAAATAAACCTTCATGGCCTTTGTGTGATCACCCCGAATCATGAAAATAAGAATGTATTTTTATCGTAAAATCAAATAGTTATGACTGTAAAAATACCATTTCAGGTCTTTTTACGAGGGACTAAAAATTAGTTGACGCTTTTCTTGAGGGAATCCTTGAAAAATGGGGATGTGGCTAAAAGAAAGCGTCAAGTGACAGATGAAGAATGCCGTCCTGGAATGAGAATCTCTTTCACATACCCCAAACCATTACAGTTTTATTTTTATACAGCTCCTGCCTACAAAAAATTTTATCTTCCCAACTCCTGGATACGCTTCTGTCAAAAATAATCAGATGCCCCTCATTGCACCCGCATCTGTCCATGTATCTATAGGTCTGTTCAAGACCCTCTTCTATGGTTTTTTCAAGGGATTTACGTAATATTTTCAACTCAATTATCTCTCGTTGAACCACTTTTGTCTCTTTTTTAACCGCTCCTGTTTCTCGTTGAACAGCTTTTGTCGCCTCTCTTTTAGCCCCTGTTGTTATCGTTTTCTGGAGATCTTTAGGGTATTGCCAGATGACCATTAAATCAGTCCTGCCTCTGCCAAGACCATATTCACGCTCAATTCTTCCACCTGAATTTACGACTCTCTGCAAAAAAGCCTGCATCAAAAGCTGGGGCCCCGCCTCTTTATACTGAAATCTCTCTACCCAATGTTCGGAATGCTCTCTGAAAAACTCCTGAAAAGCCTTTAAGAGCTTTAGCATATCCAATCTGCCATCATCTTTTACATACCATTCCGATTTCTCGTGAATTGTCTGTTGTGTGCCGAACGTTAGCTGTCTTGGTATTATTTCAGCATAGATCGGATTTGATATGTGAATTCCGCCTTCCAGTTTGATCAACCCTAAATCCCTGACATACCAGATATCATCGTCTATTAAATCGCAGGAGACCTCCATGCTGTGTATGATTGGTTCAATTATACGTCTGACCCTCTCTTCACGTAATTTGTCGGCTAACTGGTCAAGATGGGTTTCACGTCTTAAAATCAGGCTCTCTTTTGCCTCAATTACCATATCTTCTGTAATCGGTTTTGTTCGCTCTCTTTTCTCTTTAGTCTTAAAACAGGTTTCATAAGCCAACGCATTTACAAGCCATGGTTGACCTTGCGTATATTCCCAAATTAACTCTTTGGCTTTAATATCAAATTTTTGACCTGTCTCCTTTGTATGCTCTTCAAGAAGAGTGTAAACTTCGGACTCTATAAAATCACCAAGTCTTAAAGATTCAGCCTTAATATTAAATGCACTTCCGCCGGTAATGATTGTTTTTTCTTTATCTGAATGGATTCGATAGTCTCTTACATCTCTGACACCGCACAACACTATTGATTGGGGAAAATTAGATGGGCGTTTATCATAACCTGAACGGATTTGACGAAGAACTGAAATCAATGTATCTCCAACTAATGCGTCAATTTCGTCTATCAATAATACTATATGTTTATTACTATGGTTGGACCATTGAGATAACATTTCATTCAGAGAGCCATCTGCCCCCCATGAACTTATGATATGTTGCATCTCGTCAAGCGGAAAAGTATCATGCAGATAATCTCTGGCTCTGGATACCAATTCACCAATAATGGCTCGCATACCTCTTTCCACATCTTCTCTTGCACCTTGGGCAGCTTCAATATTGATATAAAGACAGGAATATTGGTCTCTTTCATTTAAGTATTTCATCAATGCTAACAAGCATGAAGTCTTTCCTGTCTGTCTTGGGGCATGAAGCACAAAATATTTTTTTTGTTCAATCAGAAGTAAAACATCTTCTAAATTAATTCGTTCAAGAGGGTTAAGGCAATAATGATCTGTAGGCTTAATAGGTCCCGCGGTGTTAAAATATCGCATGGTTTCTCCTTTATGCGTTCTCATGAGTTAAGTTCTCATCTACCAAACCACATATACAAGATTAGATTTTTACTTAAATCCCCATGTAATGGCAAAGCAGAGAACTTATGACTTTAGAGATGTTTTCAATAGCCCCAATATCTCTAAAGCCTCTTTGAACTTGTATTTACCAATCAATCTGTCAAGCTCCTGAAGTTGGGAGTTGACATCCTCTGACCAGCTAAATGTGCCTGTCTCCTCCATAATATCCTTGCATGGTTTAGGCTTTTTCTTCTTTAAAACAGGTTCAAGTTTCTGGATAAATTCGGTAAGTTGAGCCTTATCTCCCTGTTTTAATGATCCTTGATTTACAGCCTTTGCATCATCTGCCTTTACAGAGACAACAGGGGAGAGTTTTTTAAGAATCATACGTAATGTTGTGTCAAACTGTTCTACTAAAGCCTTCAGAGTTATTTTGCCATGAAAATACACATCTTCATTTTCATCATTCGGGTAGGCAGAATCTGTCCATGAATGTTTATCTGTAGCAATACCTGATTTAAAACCTGATTTAAGAGCTGCTTCCAACTCTGCTGCTATTTTTTGTAAAACAGTTGCCCCGATTGTGCCAGAGACCCCTTTTACTGTATGGGCAAGTCTGACAGCAAGTTCCTGATCCTGTTTTTCAATCGCCTCCTGAATCTGCTGTGTAGTATTCTGATTGTCATCGTGAAATTTTTTAAGCAGGTTAATATAAAGTTTCCTGTTGCCGCTTACTCTTGAAAGACCAACATCTGTGTTGATTCCATCTAAATAGGGGATCTCAATTTCAGCGGATGAGATCTCAATTTTCTGATTTATCTTTTTAGAGTATTCATCAGGCAGAGTACGATTTCCGGGTTGTATCCATTTTACTAATGCATTGAACATCACTGAAGGCTCTATGGGCTTTGTCACGTAGTCGTTCATGCCGATCTGAAGAACCTCTTCTCGTACTCCGCTCATTGCGTCCGCTGTCATCGCTATTACAGGAAGCTTACTGCTCATGGCTGACAGTTCCAGATTGCGTTGAGCCTCTTCCCATCTTCTGATCTCTCTGGTTGCTGTCCGTCCGTCCATCACAGGCATCTGTAAATCCATCAGCACAACATCGTAAGGGTTATCCGCTGATGCCTTCACCATATCCACGCCAATTTGACCGTTGTTTGCTACATCAATATAAAAACCCTCATGACTCAACAGCTCAACTGCCAACTGCTGATTGATTGCATTATCCTCCACAAGAAGAATACGGGCACCTCGAATATTGTCAAAGCCATCGGGCAGTTCAGTTTTGTTTATGCTTCTGTCAGTTTTTCTGTTCGTGGCCTTTCCAAAAACATTCATCACAGCATCAAATAAAAGAGATTGAGTTACTGGTTTAATCAAAAATCCATCAAGGCTTATCTCTTTTGTCTTCTCAACCAGATCTTCGCTGCCATGTGCTGTAACCATGACAATCCTGGGGATTCTGGTAAGGTCTGAGTCTTGCTGTATATGTCTTGAAGCCTCAATCCCGTCCATACCCGGCATCTCCCAATCCATAAACACGAGTCCATAAGGTTGCTGCTGACTTTGCTTGCTTGCAACAGTCTGGTTATCTTGCTCACTTGAAACAATTTGGGCTTCATGCTTGCCTGCAGCAGCTTGAGCTTTGATCATCTCGATAGCTTGTCTGCCTGAAGAGGCTGTATCAGCATCAAAACCTAATTGTTCAAGGTAGCTTTTCATAACCTGACGTGAGGCCTGGCTGTCATCAACTACCAGCATTCTCATATTTTTAATATTTTCAGGCAGAACAAGAAGGTGTTTTTCAACCCTATCATGTCGTCCAAACCTGGCAGTAAACCAGAATGTGCTTCCCTCTCCCGCAATGCTGTCAACCCCAATCTCTCCGCCCATCCTCTCGGAAAGTTTTTTACTGATAGTCAGTCCAAGCCCAGTTCCGCCATATTTACGAGTAGTTGATGTATCTGCCTGCTGGAAGGATTGAAAGAGTTTGCCACGCTGCTCCTCAGTAAGCCCAATTCCTGTATCCTTGACTGCAAAGCGAATGAAAGCCGTATTGTTATCTAATTGAAGCGGCGTGATAGATAGCGTTATTTCGCCTCTGTCTGTAAATTTTACGGCATTGTTGGCAAGATTGAGAAGAATTTGACCAAGACGTAATGGATCTCCTGTTAACGCAGTTGGCACATCAGGATCTATTTCAAATATCAGCTCAAGACCTTTTTCATGTGCTTTAATAATTACTAAACTGCCAAGATTGTTCAATACATCACCCAAATCAAAGTCAACAGACTCTATATTGAGCTTGCCCGCCTCAATTTTAGAAAAATCAAGAATATCATTGATGATTCCAAGAAGATTTTGAGCTGAGAGATATACTTTGTTTATATAGTCTCTCTGTTTAGGGGAGAGGTCTGTCTTTAGTGATAAATGGCTCAGCCCTATAATCGCGTTCATAGGAGTCCGTATCTCATGACTCATGTTGGCAAGAAAATCACTCTTGGCACGAGTTGCAGCCTCGGCAGAATTTTTGGCTATAAGAAGACTTGCTTTAGCAGCTTCTAACTCCTCTGTTCGCTGTAATACTTTTTCCTCTAAAGATTCAGTATATTCCTGAATTTTTGCAAACATAATATCAAAATATTTTTCAAGTACATTGATTTCATCACGTTCTATATTTGACTCTAATTTATAGCCTTGATCGTTCTCTGATGTAGAATCTTGCTCTTTTTGTTCAAAGTCGTGAAATACCGATTGGCTTACCTTCTCAGTTAGTTTAACAAGCGGCTTTGTGATCTGTTTTGAAAGAAAAAGAACACCTAAAATACCAGCGATACTTGTAATAACTCCTAACACAATAGAAATTATTATCATTGCTAAAACAGAATCATGTATATCTTTAGTAGAGGCAGCTCCTACAACATATATAGGGGCATTGGAGAGCTTTTGATAATCTACCAACATTGAACTGCACTGCATTTGAAATTTGGACTCTTCTTCAAAAGAGATTATCGAAAAATTACAATCACCCAATTTAGAGGAAGCAATCTTTTTGCTGGCAAAAAGAATCTGTTGATCCAACGACAGTGCCGCAAGCGTTATAAATCCACGTTTTCCAATCATCAATTTATCAAAGAATTTTTCATTTATCATTTGTAAATTGAGGACTATGACAAAAAATTTACCTGCCTGAATTATCCCATCTTCTGAAAATTGTCTGCTGATGATAAAAGCGGGGAAGTTCAATTCTGGTTCGATCTGATTCATATCAACTACAGAGGAGAATGGGGGATTACAGATTTTAATAACTGTTTGATTATACAGTTCATAATTTTTTAACTCTAATGGATTATCTTTATATACCACCTTACCATTATCAACTAATAGAATGTCTTCAATCCACAACTCTTTTGAGCGAATAGCTGTAAAAAAAGAGGATAATCCTGAAGATGAAAGTGCAGCCATTGCTGGATTATTTAAAAACACCTTAACAATTGGCTGCGTACTCCACAATTCTATTTTAGTTTCAATATCTTCATAAAATCTTTCAATATTTTCAACGCCATAATAAACATTTGATTTAAGCTGGTGATTAAGCTCCTCTTTTAAAGAACCTGCCTGATAAAAAGAGATAACAATGGTGAAAATAGAGATAACACTAACAATCAAAGATGCAGAAAAAAATGCAAACTTGACCCCAAGAGATCGATTTTTCATAAAATTGACAACAAACCGATCTTTAATGTTCAAGCTACCTTTCACAACTTTATTCTCCAAGAAGGCTGGTGATGAAAAGATTAAACTCACTAAGAGATATGCCGACCTTCTCTTTCCAGATTAGATCAAACTTGGAATTTAGCTTGCGTTGAGAATCAAAAAATATTTTTGCAGCTTCAATCAACTCTTTATCATCTTTTCTAAATCCCCATCCTACCTGATTGACAGGACCAACAAAAAATCCAACCATTGAGTTTTTAACCTTGTTCCGTGTCCAGTTCAGTGCCCCGTCAGCTCCGATAATTGTAAAATCCACAGTTTTGCTATCCACTGCATTCATGCTCTCATCAGTTGACATCAAGGTAATCAGAATAGGTTTGTCGCTAAAATCTTTTTTATTTTTCTCTTCCATCCATGTGTGGTAGCTTGTGCCTTTCATCACAGCCGCCCGTTTCCCTTTAAGATCAACTTCGCTTTTGATATTATTCTGATTATCTTTGTTGATAACTACAGTCATACGGGTTTTAAAAAGTGCTGCAAAATCCATTTTTTTCATACGCCATTCATTTATGACAATATCATTAGGATAGCAATCGCACTCTCCTGTCTCCATAAGATAAGGTGTATAGACGGCTTCTTTGTCCACCACACCATCTTTGTTATAGAAAAGGTTATCCCATGCCTCTAATTTTTTCACATTTGCCTTAACTCCCAAACTTTCTGCAAATGCAGTTCCTGTTCTTGTGTAAAGCTCATAGCTTGATCCAGCTACACATAATCTTAACTCTCCTGATTTCTTTATCTCTTCTAAAGAACGTGCATAAGTTGATGCAATGCTCAAATGAAAAAAACACAAACAAATAATCGTAATCCACAGCTTTTTTGTAATCATAATAGTTATCTCCTTTATTAGTTGTTAAGTTATGAACGTAATGAGATATTAGGTCATATAAATTTAATTCAATATAGATTTGACAACTTTTTAAAAGTTGTCAAATCGTTCACCCCTATTTTTAATTTCACATACCCCAAACCGTTATTGTCTTACCTTTATAACTTTCTGTTTTGCAAAAGAGTTTATCTTCCCACATTTTTAAGCCGGCTCTATCAAAAATAACAAGATGCCCTTCATTACACCCGCATTTGTCCATGTATTTATAGGTCTGTTCAAGACCGTCTGATATTGTCTTTTCAAGAGATTTATGCAAAATTTTCAGTTCTATTATCTCTTTTTGAACTCTTTGGCAGGTCAGTTTTGGTGTTATCTCTTCATTGTTCACCTCTCCTTTGTGGACAATGCTTTTTCTTAAGTCAACAGCATTGGGCCATAAGGGGATATACGGGATGAAAAAAAAGATATTCTTTATATGCGGCTCCATGAATCAGACCACCCAGATGCATCAGATCTCAAGGCACCTTGGCGATTATGACCATGCGTTCTCGCCTTTCTACGTCAACGGATTTGACGAGTTTCTCAGAAAACTCGGAATGATCGAATTCACCATTGCCGGAAACAAACTGACCAACCGTTGCCGAGACTATCTTCATGCCCAGGGTCTGCCCATAGACGAAAAAGGAAAACAAGGAGCAAAAGAGGAAAAAGGAGGAAAAGAAGAACAGGGAAAAAATCGACCTTACGACCTGGTGGTGACCTGCTCAGATGTCTATTTGCAGAAGAACATCAAAGGCAACCGGATTGTGCTGGTTCAAGAAGGAATTACAGACCCGGAATCTTTCATGTTTCATCTTGTGAACAAATTCCGATTTCTTCCGCTCTGGTTTGCGGGCAATGCATTGACCGGTCTCAGTGATGCATACGAGGTGTTCTGTGTTGCAAGTGAAGGGTATCGGGACTTTTTTATAAAAAAAGGGGTTCGTTCTGAAAAAATTGTTGTCACGGGGATACCCAATTTTGACAAATGCAGTCAATACAGCAGCAACACCTTTCCACACAGGAACTTTGTGCTGGCCTGTACATCTGCACTGAGAGAGACCCTTCAGTTCGAAAACCGCAGGGCATTTATCCGAAAAGCCGTTGAAATCGCAGGTTCACGGCAGCTTATTTTCAAGCTTCACCCGAGCGAAAAAGTCAGGCGTGCCACCCGGGAAATAAACAAGTATGCACCCGGTGCCATGGTGTTTTCTTGCGGCAACGCAGAAGAGATGATAGCAAACTGTGATGTTCTGATTACCAGGTTTTCTTCGACAGCTCTTGTCGGACTTGCCCTGGGAAAGGAGACCCACTCAGACTTCAATATGGAAGAAATGCGTCGATTGACGCCTGTACAGAACGGTTCGGCTGCACTGAATATCGCCAGTGTCTGCCGCCGGCTTCTTGAAAGGAAGGCTTTATGTTAAATCAATTCCAAATCAATTCATTGATAAAGGGATAAAGGAGGACACATGTTAAATCAATTCATTGATATTGCCACTCAAAAATTACGTGCCAAACGTATGGAATATTTTGGAAAGCACCCGGACGTATATACAAAAGCATATGCATATACCCGGTCAAATCTGGTAAAGGCATTGGGATATTATCCGTATTATCCAAAAATTGAAAAAGCCAATGCCACTGAAGTAACCATTGACGGACGACAGATAACCATGCTGGGGTCGAATAATTATCTTGGACTCACCAATCACCCCAAAGTGATTGAAGCAGGTGTGAAAGCGTTACAAGAATATGGTTCTGGATTGACCGGCAGCCGTTTGCTGAACGGGAATATCCTTTTGCACGATCAATTGGAAGAAGAGCTGGCTGACTTTGTTGGCATGAAAAACGCACTGGTGTTTTCCACCGGATTTGGTACCAATTTAGGAACTATCTCTACGATCTGCGGCCCTGATGATTTGGTTTTCAGTGATGAATATAACCATGCCTCCATTGTAGATGGTATCCGTTTTTCCGGTGCACGAAAATGTAAATACAGACACAACGACATGCAGGATTTAGAAGAAAAGCTGGCATTTGCAGACCCCAAATACGCCAGGTTCATTGTGACAGATGGAATCTTCAGCATGGAGGGAGATATTGCAAAATTAGATGAACTGGTCACCTTGTCTAAAAAATATCCGTCACGACTGATGGTTGATGATGCACACTCTTTTGGGGTTTTAGGCCCCAATGGCGATGGAACTGCCGCACATTTCGGTGTCACCGAAGATATGGATCTTATTATGGGGACATTCAGCAAATCACTGGGGTGTGTCGGCGGATTTATTGCCGGTGAAAAAATGGTCATCGAATATTTAAAGCATCATTGCCGTACAATGATCTTTACGGCAGCCCTGCCGCCTTCCAATGTGGCCTCAGTTATGGCTGCATTAGGAATTATCAAGGCAGAACCGGAACGCCGTGAACGTGTGATGGAAAATGCCCAGTTTATGCGGAACGGTCTAAAATCATTGGGGTTTGATGTTGGTGAAAGTACTACCCCGATCATTCCCATCGTTATCGGTAAAGATCTCAAGACCTTTCAGGTATGGAAAGAGCTTATGGATGCGGGTGTTTACACAAATCCCATTATTTCACCGGCTGTACCTCAAGGCAGAGCTCTGTTGCGTACCAGTTACATGGCAACCCACACGCACAAACAATTGGAATTTTGTCTTGATATGTTTGAAAAAGTCGGAAAAAAAGCCCGTATTATCAGTTGAACCCAAATGATTTTTTAAAAAATCCGCACAGCAGCGAATGCTATATTTTGGTTGAAAGGAGAGACTGTGAAAAATAAGATGGCATCATCAAAGGTTGTATTGATTACCGGTGCATCTTCCGGTATCGGCAAATGCACGGCAGAGTATCTGGCCACAAAAGGATATACGGTGTATGGCACATCCCGCCATCCGGAATCCTGTCCGGAAATAAAAAATGGTTTCATGATAAAAATGGATGTCCGTGATACTGCCTCTGTTAAAGAAGCAATTGCACATATTATCGAAAAAGAGGGACATATTGATGCACTGGTAAATAATGCGGGGGTTGGCATTGGCGGTGCCATTGAAGACACCTCTACGGACATGGTTAAATCGCTGTTTGACACCAATTTTTTTGGTATCTGCCGTGTATTGCAGGAAGTGCTGCCGGTCATGAAGCGGCAGTCCGAAGGACTCATCATCAACATGAGTTCCATCGGGGGCATGATCGGACTTCCCTTTCAAGGGATATACTCTGCATCCAAATTTGCTGTGGAAGGATTCTCAGAAGCCTTATATAAGGAATTATTCTCAACAGGCATAAAAGTAGTACTGATCGAGCCCGGGGATTTTAAAACTGAATTTACCGCAAACCGCCAAAATATTAAGACAGAAAAGAATAAAGATGATTTCCAGCACGCTTTGAATGTCATTGAGCACGATGAGCAAAACGGTCAGCCCCCGCTGAAAATTGCCTGTCTCATCGAAAAGATCATCAACACCCCCAAACCCCGATTGCGTTATGCGGTGGGTGCGTTTGACCAGAAATTATCCCTGTTTTTAAAGAGAATATTGCCGAACCGATTGTTTGATCAGATAGTTATGTCGTATTATAAAATGAATACATTTAAATAACTGCCATGCCCTGATGGGCACAACTAAAAATGAAAGTCTTAGAATGACAGCTATCTCAAGAGACTTTCACATAAAATACAAACCAATTTTCAAAGGAGCCAACAATGGATTGTAAAACAATGTTCATCATTATCAGCTTGCTTGTTACGACCCTTTTCTTTGTGCCTTCTCTCACTGTTTTGAGTTATGAATGTTTAATTTTATATGACGGATAAGAGCATATATGGCCACTGGTTATATATGCTCTTTTTTATATGATTTTTAATGACAGTCCCAGAAATGATTTTTCAATTGATTATCCTTAAAAATCAGGATTATATCTGAACCAACCGTGAATATTAAAAACCCGGCACAAAGAATGCATTTATAAAAATAGTTAACATCGGCTAACGCTGATATTTTATGTGAAAGTCTTTTAAAATAGCTGTGATCATGAGACTTTCATTCTTCGTTGTGCCCATCAGGGCATGGCCGTTATTTAAATGCAAAACAGCAATTGAGATGGAGGAAGCGTGTTATGAAAAAGTCCGGCATGAAACAACTGGCATTTATTTTTTTGGGGCTATTGATGTTGTCTGGAGTCTTGGCAACTGGTGCATTGGCATCTACCGCATATTATGTATCTGATAGTAATGGAGGTACCTATTATTTTGGTCAGCGAGACTGGGTCTATACAAATAACAATGATATTACATGGAGAGTTTATTATTTTGATAAAAGTGACTACTTGTCCTACGGTCTCATAACTTTCAATATAAATTCCGGTCTGCTATCAATAAAAATATTTGAAGATGCACGATATACCGGCTACTCTCTTGAGGTAAATCCAGTCAATTTTTACGGATACAATGAAAGGGTTAGCGGATATTATATCGATCGTTCGGGAACAGCATATAAACAAACAATTTCTGTTGGTAATTTTCAGGAATAACAGAAAATAATGTCCTGATTGCAACCAACAGATTGTGGATGTTTTGTTTTCAATCAAAATAATAGGGGTTCAAAATTTGAACCCCTACCCGCTAATACAGATCATTTCGAGCGGCCTTTGAATGTCATTGAGTGCGATGAACAAAACGGTCAGCCCCCCCCTGAAAATTGCATGCCTCATTGCCTGACAAAACAGTTACGGAAGAAAGGTTATATGTGACCGTTATATCACATGTATCCGGAATCTTTGCCCGGGGCATAACCCGTCATTCCTGTCATGAACCGGACCAGGCCATAGCATAGCCAACTAACCATTCGCAGCCAAATGGGTTGTTCTTTCCATCTATTGGGTTGGATCTGACGTGCCCCGGTAGCCATAGACTTCTCCAGGCTGCATTTCAAGGTTTCGGCAAAATTTTTATCATCAACAACAACGTTTGCCTCAAGTGCAAGCAGCAGGCTGAATGGGTCAAGATTCGAGGATCCCACTGTAGACCATTGTTCATCGATCACAGCAACTTTGGCGTGCATGAGGCTCTTGTGATATTCATGGATTTCTATCCCGGCATCCAGAAAACTGCCGTACAGGGCTTTCGAGGCATAATACAATAGTCGATAGTCCACCTTTCCCTGCAAGAGTAAAACCACCCTGACACCACGCCCGGCTGCGTCCATAAGTGCATGACGAAACTTTAATCCAGGAAAAAAATAGGCATTTGCCATGATGATTTCCAATTGTGATTGTTCAATCGCCTGCAAATAGGCATCTTCGATATCACGTCGATGTAGGATATTATTGCGCACCAGAAAAGCTGCGTGCATGCTGCCCCTGGATTTGGGAAAAGGAGATTGCCGATCTCTATCGTGCTTGTCTCTGTCCCTGCCCCAGGTACTGAAACGGGACCAGGTATTAAAACGGGACCGGGTCACCTGCGACCACAACCTACGGGTGGACGCAAGAATATCTCCGACCAGCGGCCCTTCCACATGTAGAGCGTAGTCATACCGAGACGAGGTTTGATCGGGAGTCTCAAAATCATCGATAATATTAATGCCTCCCACGAATGCAGAACTCTGATCTACAATGACAATTTTCCGGTGCAATCGACGCAGCCTCCGGCGCCGAAGAGTCAAGGGAGATATCTTGGGCCGGAACTTCATCACCATCACACCTGCCGCATTAAGGTCAGCGACCATGGCTTCCGGCAGATTTTCCGAACCGAATCCATCAATCAGCACACGAGTACTCACACCGCGCAAGGCTGCCCTCCTGAGTGCTTCTGCAATACGTCGTCCGATGGCATCATTTTTAAAAATATAGCTTATTAGATAAATCTCATGCTCTGCCCTGTCCAGTGCCGCTTCCATGACCGGGAAATACGTTTCACCGTTCTGCAGCAGTGTGATCTGATTGTCAGGAACAAACCGAGTCCCGGCCATATTGTCCTTTCTACCCATTAAAGGTACTCATATATTTTTCTATTTTTTATATACTCTTAAATTTCCAAGTAGTTACATATACTCATTATTGTCAGACCTATTTTTTAAAATCTACATTTTGTGGTTAATAGATCTATTCTTTGAGCCACGCAAAACATGCCCCGGTACGGGTTCGAATTGAAGGTCTCCGGTTATAATTGACCCAGCTTTAATGATTTCCTGATTTTTCCTCTTGTTGCAGATTACAACCCGACCTTTGAGGACGACGTTACGTTCAAAACGGACATCGCCTTCAACAGTCAAAGAGTTGCAGCGGGTTAGAGATGGCGTACCAAAAGGAAAACGTTTCTGGAACCCGTCTATTTTCCCGTAAAACTTCGGGTCAAGTTGAACGTGGATTGTTTCATCCTTATTTTCAGGATTTGGTATCAACTTGCTGTCATGAGTGAGAAGAATGCGATCTGATCTGAGAACAAGAAGGTCATTACAGGTTTTGACAGGGGAAAAACGGTCTCTTTCAACTGCAACTGCCCTGGCACCTTCAAACAATGAAATAGCACTCCCCATTGCAGTTTCGATTTGGTAAACTGGGGGAGAAGTTTCTTTTCTGGGGTCAAGGCTTTTGGGATTAAGGATCATTGGAAGCCGAATCAGGCCGTCATTTTTAATCCGTTTATTGAGTTCTTCAAGATCTATCCAGATATTATTGGTATTGAAAAAACAATGATGAAGGATATCCTGAAAATTCATCAGGTCATTTTGCGGGCATTGAGAAATTTCTCTTAAAACCAGACGCCCGTCTTTCCTTCTGGCGATGTGTCCGCCCTTGATATCAGAAGGGTTTCTTTTTGAGACTTCCATCATGAAAGGGAGTTTTGATTCAACGAAATAACCGAGCAGTGATTCATCCAGGGTTCCGCTCAAATTATCCGCGTTGGAGATAAAAGCATATTTAATGCCTGCATCAAGCAGTCTGCCTAATGTCCCTGACGCATACATGGCGGTATAAATATCACCGTGTCCCGGAGGATTCCATTCCAGACTTGGATTCTGTCGCCAGTTGGCTGGGGCAAGAGTATCTCTTAGAATCTTTGGAAATTTATTCTGCATAAAATGCATGACGGGATGGGAAAAATTTCTGGCAGCAATGAAATTAAGGGTAGCTCTATGGGTTGTGAAACTGTTCATGAAGCAGAGTCTGACACCCTGTTGCGATGCCTGGTTGATGGTGATTTCCATGAACGAACGTGAGCTTTTGACGGGGATCAGCGATTTGGCGTTATCAAGCCCCATGCTGGTACCCAGCCCGCCGTTGAGTACTATCATAACGGCTTTATTAAGTGCTTTTTTCCCTCGTTTGGAAAATTCGGCAAGCTGATTCGCCTGAACAAGGTCGACTGGATTGATGCGGGTTATTTCATTGTCCCCAATCATACCATCGGCACCGTTGCAAACATTTGCATAATAATGCTGAAAGGTCTTGATGACTGCTGGATTCATATTTTCAGCTTTCATTTTTTGAATGAAATGCGGAAGATGGCTGGTTTCCTTTCCATGCTTTGGCGTAATAATAAAATGCGGAATTAGGCCAAGTTTCAAACCCAGCCAGACCGGCTCGGGAATCGGTTGTACTTTTGTAGAACATTCTTTCATTTTACAATAACCTCCACATTATACTGTTAAAATGACTATCATTTTTATGTTTTTATTCAGGAATTTTCAATTTTGGAATAATTACGGCAAAACTGCTTATGTTCTGGGATGATCTGTCTCCCATAAGTGCATTTTTTATCATCAGGAAGTTATGGTAAAATCACAGACCAAAGGGAGGTGATCTGACAATCTGGAGTGCAACACCTCTATCCTGTCCACTGTTATTTCAGAACTATGGAAAATAAAATCCAGTTCCCACCTTGGTTTTCTGCTTGGGAAGGTGAAAAAATTCAAATGGTTTGCACTTTTAAGTTGTGTAGCTGCAAGGAAATAATTTAACTCCTTGATTCCGAAAAAAATATTGAAATCACCCCCTACCACAATCGGTTTATTACAGGTTTTTACAAGGGCAGCCAGCTCCATCAACTGCTCTTTCCTGCGATGATATGAGATGGAAAGATGCACCAGAAAAAAGACAATGCTCTCAAGTTCCACTTCAATGATCAACCGTTTGATTCCCCGTTCAAAATAGTGATACTGTTGGTTTAATATTCTGTCTCTGGCAAGAAAGGCATTCCCCTGGCTTCTGATAATGGGAATGTGACGAGTCAGTAATGGTTTTTTATATTTGGTTTTGAAAATAAAATAATGTCCCAATCCATCAGCAATCTGTTTTGCCTGGCTAATGCCTTGTGCTCTGTAAGACCCGCCATCCACCTCTATCAGACCCACCAGGTCAGGGGCCTGTGATTTAATAAAGTCAATAATTTCAGGGACGTTTTTTTTGCTCTTCCGCAGGTAGCCGCTAAAAGGAAGAGGCGTATGAAACCGCCATCCTGATCCTGTTCCATAACGGATATTATATAATAAAAATCGAAAAGTTTTTTTCATAGATGATGAAACCTGTTGGTTGTTTTATTTTCTATAACAAATTCAATTGTATTAAAAAATTTCAGGCTGAAATCCGTTAAAACCCTGATCCAGTTAAAACCTTGATTTAAAGTATCCCCACATCCATAGCAATGGCCTTCAGGGATTCTGCCGCCTTTTGAAATCCTTCAATCTCCTCTCTATTAAGATGAGGTGCAGGAGATTTTTCCACGCCTCTGCGTCCGACAATTACAGGAAGACTTAATGTCATACCATTAACATCTGCATAACCCTGAACTTTCGTTGAAACAGTAAGGATGCTCTTTTCATCCCTTGAGATAGCTGTCAGTATTCTGAGCACAGCTTGTGCAATTCCATAAAAGGTGGCACCTTTTCTTTTAATGATCTCTTTTCCGGCAGAGAGTACAGCCTCAAATACCTGTTTTTTTTCATCAGGTCCGAACGTTATGTTTGATTGTTCAGCAAAATCATCGAGATGCAACGTCCCAACCTGTGTATGACTCCATACAGGGATTGATCCTGTCCCATGCTCACCGATGATATAGGTATGGACATTTCTGGGATCAACATTAATTCTCTTAGAAATTAGATGACGAAACCTGCTTGTATCCAGCAATGTGCCGGACCCTATTATCTGCCTTGACTCAAGACCTGAATGTTTATTTAAATACAGGGTCAATAGATCAACTGGATTGGATACTATAATGAAAACTGCATTCGGATTTGATTTGGTCACTCCTTCTGACAGGTCTTTCATCACAGCAAGATTACGCTTAATAAGATCAGTTCGCTGTTCATCAGGCTTCCGCTTTGCCCCTGCTGTAATAACAACAACATCCATACTGCTGCAAATATTGGCTTCACCGGCTAAAATTTCAACAGGCGGGATAAAGGAAGCACAATGCTGAAGGTCCATGGCCTCTCCAATCGCCTTCTCTGGAAATTTGTCAACGAGTACAAGCTGTTCTGCAGTTCCTGAAGCAGCAATTGAATATGCGATTGTGGCTCCAACTGATCCTAAGCCAACAATACCGATTTTCATGATATTCCTCCTGATAGTGGTTCCTTCTGAAAAGACCTTTCAGAAGGCCTGTTGTTTAAGTTTTTCTAGATCTAATGCTTGGAGATACGCAACATCCCTCTTCATCCGAAACAAAGATTCCCAGCGGGGGATGCATCAACCATCTTCTTGAAGCACACATCCTTGAACATCCTGTCATTGGTTGGATCATCTTTGACATGCAACGCTGTGGTCGGGAGAGGGTTGAAGATTTTCTGATCCATTACATGCTCCGTTTTTTACAGTGGAAACAGTTTGTGATTTTAATTGTCGGGGGTGGCAGAAACTCTGCCAGGAGCGTTTATCAAGGATTAATATTTAATCGCAAGGTACTTCTACTTTTTTTGGATGCCTGAACCTTTGCCAGTATGTTCTTCCGTAACGATCTTGTCTCCATTCGCCGTTCACCTCTTCATAGCAGCGACTACGGTTATGTTCATGCCTGTTATTGTTAATTACCGTGTCGGCTACCACCGCTCCAACTACCGCACCTGCTACAAATGGTAATCCTGAATTACGGCAACTGGCAAAGCTTAACAGCATAAGAACAAGAAACATCGAAAGAACAATAAATTTTGTTTTCATAACATCTTATCCTTCTTATAGGTTTTAGTTTTACTGCTACTTGAGTTTTTTAAAGGTCTCATAGATAACAGGCTTTTTATGGCTATTTTTATGTGAAAGTCTCTTGGATTGGCCGTAATTATAGGGCTTTCATTTTTCGTTGTGCCCATCAGGGCATGGCCGTTATTCCATAATATAAAAATATAAGTCAGCCTTTTCGGCTTGCCGCAAACAGCAACACAATGCCGCCCACGAGTGTGATAGTTCCAACGATCGGCGGCAACGGAAGAGTTTTGGTTGTCTCCGCAGTCATTTTCAGCGGCCCGAGATTGATGACATCCTCTCTGGTCGTGTAGGTGATTCCCTGGTACCCGAAGGCTATGATCCCTATAGTAATAAGTATGATGGCAATAATTGTGGTTGTTTTCATTTGTATCCGCCTTTAACTACTTCCCATGTCGATTATTTTCATTAGACCTCCTGCAAAAATCAATTTACATCCAGTAAAATCAAGGGTGAAACTCCAATTTTAGAGGAAGTCTATTATTCAATGTTATTTATTCTTTCCATGCGGTTTATTATTTCCGTTCTTTCCATGCTGCTTATTGTTCCCATTATTTCCGTGTTGTTTATTGTTCCCCTGTTGTTGCTGTAGCCTCTTTGTGTTGACAGTTTTGAATTGTTGTCTGGATTGCTGTTGCTGAATATTTATGGATTTTTGTTGTGACTTCTTCGGCTTGACTTTTTTTAATTTTCCGGATTGTTGTTGTGACTTCTTCGGTTTGATCTTTTTCAGTCTTTGTCCCATCTCTTGTTGCTGTACATCTATGGATTGTTGTTGAGATCGAATTTGTTGTTGAATCTCTACAGACTGTTCCTGAGATTGCCTTGCCGGTTTCAAATTCTGGACACCCCAGGTTTCTTCACTCTCCCAATGGTTGGTCTTTTCCCAGCGACTCCAGCTCTCCTGAACCTGTTCGTGAGGTATTAGTTGAGGATTCCATTGATGCCTTCTCCAACGCTCCTTCCTGTAGTCACTTCTCCAGTCTGTGGGGATCTCTCTATAAAAAGATGGAACGTTTGAATAGCCGACCCAGCCCGAATTGTAGCTCTTAGAGCGATACCAGTGTCCCTCTGACGGACGCCACCACCAGCCGCTGTAAAAGAATATCTCGACTTCCACATCTGGAACGACGTAGATATTCGTCTCCGGCACCACTATCAATTGGGGTGGTGAGGAAAATACGATAGGTGCGGGTGATGATGAAGAAATGACGATGCCTGCATCCGTTCTCCTCTTCATTCTTGTAGATTCCAGACCTTGAACTCTCCATGTTTGCTTCTCCCAGTAACTGTTCTTTTCCCATACACTCCAGTTTTGCTGAACATCTTCGTAAGATATTGGCTCGTGATTCCATTGAAGTCCTCTCCAGTTACGCTCCTTGTAGTCATCTCTCCAGTTCGAAGGGACATCACCACAGAAAGACGGAACATCTATATAGTTATCCCAACCTGAATTGTAGCACCGAGAACGATACCATCGTCCTTCCCACGGACGCCACCACCAGCCATCGTAGAAAAATATCTCCTCATCAATGTCAGGGACGACATAGACATACGTCTCAGGCAAAACTATCAACTTAGGTGATTCGTGAAATATGATAAATGGAGGCAGGGAAATGCTTATGCCTACCCGTACCTCTGCCATAGTTGGAAAAGGAACAACTACCAGCACAAAAAGCAATGCTCCCGAAAGTAATTTTTTCATTCTACCGCCTCCTCTCATCAATGTTACATCCAACGTCGTTTCCTTAACAGGTAGTCTCCCAATATTTTTCCAAAGAACCCGAGATATTTTAAGGTTTTGACAGACTTAAGGAAACGGCATTGATGTTATAATGCTCCTGCATAACTCTATTTTTATCCAGCAAAAAGAAGAGATAGTTTCAAGTTATACAGGAGGTTTATGGTATTATCACTGTCAATTAATTCTCCGACCCTGAGTTAGATTAAACAGCACCACAATAACTGCAACCACCAGCAGTATATGGATTAGCCCTCCTAACGTATAACTGCTTACAAGCCCCAGTAACCACATGATTAATAGTATTACAACAATCGTCCACAACATTTCATTCTCCTTTCAATTTATTTTAGAGGATTACTTCTGACGTCAGCAACAGTACCTGTGATAACACCGGCAATCAGTGCCCCGCCGGCAGCATGGCTTACTTGACTCTTTGCGTTGACGCCTGCAAGTGCCGAGGTGGCAAATAAAAGGGAAACAGATACCCATAAAAAAATATTCATTAACGATTTGTTCATTATTCATCACGATGCTTTTGGAGATATTACTTCCATGTTGTTGACCACATCCTTTACGCCGTTAACGTCAGCCGCAAGTTTTGTGATCAGATCCTTTTCAGCAGCATTATTGGCGTTGCCCATAAGAGTGACTACTCCCTCTTTTGTTTCGACAGCGATTTTGAGACTGCTGGTCGATCGATGATACAGCAATGCAGTCTTGACAAGAGCGGTGATAGACGCATCATCAATGAATTCGTTCATGGCATCCACCTTCTGTCCGATCGTTTTTGTGGAAGGCTTTATTTCGGCACTTAACACTGTCATCTCGTTCTTAACGACTTTGACCCCTTCAACATCCATGACATATTCCGTAGTAAGGCTCTTCTGTGCTTCGCTGTCGGCTTTTCCGCGCAAGGTGACGGTTCCATCTTCTGATAAAATTTCAGTTGTAATTGCGTTCACGTTCCGATGGAAAAGGAGTGTAGTTTTAACTTTGGTAATTAGCCATGCATCAGAGTAAGCATCAGGGACTTTACCTTTTATTTCCAGTTTGTTGTCCACGCTTTTAACTCCGTTCAGGCTCGCAACTGTCTCCTCTGCAAGTGCTTTGCTGGACTCTTCCGAGACAGTCCCTGTCAGGGTGACTACGCCATCATAAGACTTGACTTGAATGTCATCATTCTTGAGGTAGGTTTTGAACACATAAGAATTTTTTGAAGCTAATACAATGGTGTCATCAATGTCTGATGCAGACAGGTTTATGGTGAATAAGCTCAAAGAGGCGACTGTTGCTATAAGTGCCATTATGCAATATATTATTTTTTTCATACTTATTTTTCCTTTCTATATTGTAATTTTGTTGTAGTTTTGATGAATATTTTTACCGTGAAAACAACCCTCATTTTTATATTTGGAGCTGATTAATACACAATCATTCCCGTTTAACGAAAAAACCCCATTGCAATATCAGAGATTGCATTTATTACAGGCTGGGCAAACCTGCTTCCATTACGGCGGCGTGAGCCCACTGCACCTGCACCTATGATAAAACCCACTCCCGCCCCTACACCTAATGATATAAGAATTGTCTTACCCGGATTTTTTTTGCCATAATTTATGGCTATTTCATAAGTTTCACTTACAACCCTGGATGTTTTATCGTAAGTATCGCTTACAGCTTCGGATGTCTTGTCATAAGCGTTACTTATTGCTTCTGATGTTTTATCATAAGTATCACTTGCCGCAGCTCCCGCTTTTTCGAGAATCTCTGCACCTTTTTCCATGGTGCTCTGAGGATCAGCACTATGTTTGTGGGTCTTGTTTTTGTTTTTTTCGACGTCCATGTTATTCTCCTTAAGAAAGCTAAATTTTACCGTGAAAACATATATTCTGATTTTCATGGTCGGGGGTGGTCGAATCCCGGCCATGATAGCTTAACTGTCAATGATATCTGAACTACATAATGTCTGCGGTTGAGACCCTTGATGATAGACTGACGTATCTGTTGAGATTATATTGTTTATCAAGGCTGTGGCAGCCCTGGTGGCAATACCCAGAAGGGTCATCCTGACAAGGCCAGGTCCACTGTTTCGGATAAGCATACCGTCAAGTGAATCACGAACCTCTTCGGCAATGGAACCCATGATTCGCTCCATGGGAGTGGCACGTTTTATGAACAGCCCTGATGCAAGATAGCCAATCCCAGCAGCACCCCCTATTGCCAAGTATGGGTAATCTCTTACGTATCCACGCCAATCTAATTTTTCTATGATACGCTCACTTATCTGCTCGACTGTCTGGGAAATCTCATCCTCTCCCTTTGCTATATCCTGACGTATATCCCTGGAACTTCGCTCAGAATCCGATCCCTTTGTCTTATTTGGATATTCTCTTCCCAACATTCTTTTTCTCCCTTAATTACCTTGAAAATGGATCACATTTTTATATTAGGGGGTGATCGATACGCAATTGTGTCCGTTTAGGCTCCTAACTCTTTTACATGTTTGACAACGGTAATATTTCATGTCTCAAGAATCAGTATGTCATGTTTCAAAGATCTTTTTTTATAATTGCCTGTAGCCGATGAAAACAATAACGATGCCGATGAAAGCAAGTCCCCCGCTGATAACAAGTGCCGCAATAAAGGGAGTCATATAATAAGTGAGTTTGAAAAACAGTGCAGCACAAAAAAAGATGAATGCTGCAAAAATGGTGAGAGCTCCTGTCACGAATATTAAACCTCCCAAGCGAACGGATCTTACTTTTTCGCGAATTCTCTGGATCACAAGCTCTATTTCGTCGTGAACCATTGTGGCTGAGTTACTGGCAAGTTGCCCCAGCAGTTCAGTGAAAGATTCACGTTGTGTTGCAGGTAATCTGTTTGTCTCCCTGTTGTTCATTGTTTTTACTCCGTGAACATCGCTCACAAGTTTGGAAGCCAGCTCAGGTTGTCTCCGCTTCATTGACCCAGTACCCGTTGCACTTGTAATATTCATGCAGAAGACTGTTCAGTTTATAACCCTTCATTATTTTTGCTTTGTTCAGCATGATAGTAGTAGTCCTTTCATTCCTTTGATTTTTTTTTGGAATTGGTTCTAATTTCGGTTATATTCTGACCTTTTGAGACTGTCTGAATTAAGATAATGAGACTGTCTGAATCAGGATAATCAGGATTAAAAGAGGCACAGGATGAGAAAATTCTGCTTTGTCCTTTTTATGTGAAAGTCTATTGAATCGGCAGTAATTATAGGACTTTCATTTTTCGTTGTGCCCATCAGGGCATGGCCGTTATCTTGAAAATCTTGATTCAGACAATTGGTCGATATTAAAACAAATCCCTGTTTTTTTTCTGAACTAACATGACGGACTAATTAGTTGTAGTTGTCGTGGTTTTACGAACTACCACTTTGTTAGCGGTCATCTTGTCGCCTTCGCTGGTGTAGTAAACAGTTACTGGCAGACCTGACTTGACAGTCTCGATAGATACTGGTTCGCCTGCATCATCAACATAAGTTGTACTTTTTGTGTAGCTGTAGTGCGTCGGAGTTGTGCTGGTCTCTGTTTTGATAACAATGGTATCTGGGCTGAACTCACTTATCGTCCCTACACTTTCTGTTGTCGTGACCTTGTCGACAGTGATAATTTGGTCCTGGGCAAATACCCCTGATGGCATAATCAAAACAGCCAATGCAAATACTGCTAACGAAATTACTTTTTTCATGATGAATCTCTCCTTATCGGACTTATTGTTGTTCTTTCATTTGTTTCATGCCTGCAGAGCCATTCTCTGAAGGCTGTTGAAATTTGCACAAAACTTAAAAAATGACTACTCACTTTGAATCGTGGTAGTGGTGGTAGTCTGCTTCTCTTTGACTACCGGTGCTTGTTGGGTCGTAGTTGTTGTCTGAATCACCTCTTCGGAAGTTGCGTATTCGGGTTTTGATGAACAGCCCCAAACGGTGGTGATCAGCATAAGAAGAACCAAATAGGTGATAAAGATATGTTTCTTTTTCATAGCGATGAATCCCCTCTAAAAATTTGTGGTTAAAACAATCTTGGAATGAAGAATGAAAAGATTAAATGAAGAATCAACTCAAATAGAACAAAACACTCATCATTCGTCCTGATAGATGCCTGTTGCTCAGCACTTTATATATCCAATTTATGTGCCATGACTCCAATATGCCTGATGTGTTTTATATCTTACTGATTTTAAAGCATAATAACTAAAAACGACTTTTGGATTGTTATGATTGGACTCCATATAAAAAGGGTCATATATAACCTATGGATATATATGACCCTTTGTCGGGCAGGTTTGATGTTTGATAGTAAGTTCAACCAAATCCAGGCCCATCACCCTTTTTGATCTGGCCTCATTTTTTCTGGACTTCCCCGAATACAGTCATTTTGTTGGAAACACTCATTACACCATGAACTCCCTCTGTAAGTTTACCGGCCAGCTCTTTTTCAGCCGCATTTTTCACCTTGCCTTCCAGCTTGACCACTCCGTCATTTGTCGTAACTATGATATTCAGGGGGTTGGTTGAGCGATGATACAGCAAGGCTGTCTTGACCAGAACCGTAATCGATGCATCATCAAAAAATTCCATCTCGGTATTGACGTTTTCGGCCATTTTTGTCTGATCCTGATTTATTGCAGCAGAAGCGACTGTTATATCATTAATAACATTTTTAACACCTTCCACATCCATGGCGTATTCTGTTGCCAGGTCCTTTTGGGCAGTACTGGAAGCTTTTCCGCGTAAGGTGACGGTCCCGTTTTCTACCCAAACCTCAGTGCCGATACCATTCACGTTGCGATGAAAAGAAAGGGTGGATTTTACTTTGTTCCTGATCCATGCATCCGAATAAACAGAAGGTGTCTCGCTTGTTAATCCAAGCTTGTTATCTACGCTTTTAACGCCCGGCAGATTTTCTGCCATATCATTGGCCAAAGATCTCTGGAAATCTCCAGAAACCATTCCGGTCAAAGTAACAAAGCCATTTTCCGACCGAATATGAATGTTTTCATCCTTGAGGTAATGCGTGAACACATACGACGCTTTTGCGGATGACTCAATAATGTCATCTGCATCAGATGCGTGCAGAACTTTGCCGGGTAGACACAAAGCGGCAAAAAGACATATTTGCAACCAATTATGCAGTATCTTTTTTATTTGCATTTTCATTTTCCCCCTGCTTTTGTCGTATCCAAATACTCCTTTTTTAAGGAATATGTCTTAAATAAAGTGTTCATTTCAGAATTCTCTTTTGTTAAAGGACGGCGTATTTTAATTTTTAAATGGGCAAGTTATTTCGGACTCATTCCTAAATATGACGGCTATAAATCCACCGCCGTACAAAATATCCGACCACGGCTCCATAGTCCGGCTACTAAGCTGGGAGATTCACCGAGTAAAGTGAT
This sequence comes from Desulfamplus sp., assembly GCA_015231705.1. Classification (GTDB taxonomy): domain Bacteria; phylum Desulfobacterota; class Desulfobacteria; order Desulfobacterales; family Desulfobacteraceae; genus Desulfamplus. The sequence goes on from JADGBC010000007.1 coordinate 40,089, forward strand.
TAAATAATTTAATGGGGTTGTGTCTGTCATGATATTCTCCTTTCATAAAAGTTTTATGTGAAAGTCTTTTAAAATAGCTGTAATCATGAGACTTTTGTTCTTCGTTGTGCCCACCAGGGCATGAGCGTTATTCCACTTTAACCTCAATGGTTTTTGGTTTTATCTATACGCCAATCCTTCATGGCCTGGAGCAGTTATTCAATATTCCACGTATGCTATTATCAAAATCTATCATCGAAACAGGTTTCATAAGAAAACCCTTAATACCCATAGAAATTGCCTTTTTTTCAGACATGAGTTCGCTAAACCCTGTGCATAGCAGTATTGGAATATCAGGACGTATTTTGAGCAATTCAATTGCTAATTTGTCTCCTGACATGTGGGGCATTGCCATATCAGTTATGACCATGTCAAATTTATCAGGGTTTGCTCTGAAAACTTCAAGAGCTTCGAGACTGCTGGTAGATGATGTGACATTATAACCTAAAAGCTCCAGCATCTCTTGTGTCACTGTAACGATTAACTCTTCATCATCAATAAAAATAATTCTTTCCCTGCCGCCCTTGACTGCCTTTTTGACGTCTATCTCCTGTGGTTGAAAGTAGCTCTCGGCAACAGGCAGATAAACATGAAATTCTGTTCCCCTGCCAGTCTCACTGAATACTTTAATGCCTCCTGCCAAACTTTTTACAATGCCATGAACAACCGCAAGTCCCATTCCTGTCCCTTTACCTTGTTTTTTGGTGGTAAAAAACGGGTCAAAGATTTTATTTTTAACATCTTCCGGTATCCCTGTGCCTGTATCTGCTACGGTCAAGCAGGCATACTTTCCGGGTTTCATCGCAGGCTCAATGATATCAGAGTCATGCAGTTCAATTTCCTTGAGACTGACGGTAATTATCCCGCCTGTATCTTCCATTGCATGATACGCATTTGTTGCCAGATTCATTATTATCTGATGAATCTGGGTCGGATCCGCATTGATTACTCCACAGTCATGACATATATCCTGGCAGATCTCAATTGTTGCTGGTATTGAACTACGAATAAGGTTTAATACTTCCCTTACAATATGTTGCATATTCATCAATCTTAATTCACTGGGGTTTTGGCGTGAAAAGGTAAGAATCTGTTTTACCAGAGCTTTTGCACGCATGGACGCAAAATGTATTTGATCAAGATTGCTTTGAAATGGACTTTCTTTCGGAATGTCATATAGCAATAGTTCAGTATGACCTATAATAGCAGAAAGAATGTTGTTAAAATCATGGGCAATTCCACCGGCAAGTGTACCGATGGCTTCCATTTTCTGTGCTTGCTGGATTTGGGATTCAAGTAACTTCTTTTCCTCTTTTTTCCTCTTGTTTTCTGTTACATCGCGAATGTTGCATTGAACCATAGTGGATTTGTTCACAAAATAAATATCAGCATCTATAATATTTCCTCTCTTCGTTTGTACCCGGGCTTCTTTGTAATGAAGAATGCCATCCTTGTTCAATGTCTGAAATGTTTTTTCAACAAGGCCAATATCATCAGGAAAGCCAATATCCTTCATAGTTTTTCCAAGGCACTCATCTTTGGAATAGCCCATTGTTGCCGTGATTGCAGGATTGACTCTGCAAATTTTCAATTCGGTTTTTTCCAGAAGCAATATTCCATCGTTTGCAGTCTCAAAAAGGCGTCTGTAGAGTTCCTCGGAATTCTTCAATAATGTTTCAATTTTGATACGTTCGGTAATGTCCTCTATGGCAAGGAGAATTATCTGTTCTTTTCCTGATGTACCGGCGGGAACGGTTCGTTCCTTTTCCGGCACTCTCTTGATCTGGCGGGCATTCAAAAGCATTGTGTGTCTGCCGATGGTCGCAAAATCGTGTTCAACTTCATAGTTATCAAAGTAGGTATGTTGAGGAAGGATGGTTTCTAAAAGTTCCCGCAGCTTTGGAATATCCCACTGTTTATTTCCCAGATCATAAATAAGCTCTCCTATTGTCTCCTCAGGTTTTACCTTGAAGACTTCATAGAATGAACGGCTTGCGGCAACTACTCTCAGATCATGATTCAAAACGATCAGGGGTTCGTGTACTGTGTTTATTATACTCTCCGCATATTCAAGGGCTTCCTCTCCTTCCGGAACAAGATATGCCTCAGAAAGACCAATGTTTTTTGATTGCTCATCTACAGTCATGATATTCTCCGTGAATAATAAGCTGTCATATTTCCTTTATGAAAGTTTCATCTCTTTTATATTGTTCATAAGCTGAGATATCTGTAGTCCAAGTCCGATGCACTGTTTCCCTTCCATGCAGAGATTTGCATCTTCAGGTTCAAGATAGGTTTTCAATTCATAGCTATCTTTTTTCAGATGGACAACCCATGCATTGTTTGCTTGTTCATACTCTACATTGATGTCTATCCCGCACTCTCCAATATCCGGGTACATGGATCTAATTTTTTCGCATATTTGCTCTTTATTATACATCTTTTCGTCTCCTTGTAATTTTTTGATTCTCTTTATTGTCATACAGCCATCAATCTTCTATTTGATCAGGAGTTCTTCACTTGTTGGAAACTATCCTGATACCTATTTAGTATTAGTCGCTTTTTTAGACACAGGTTCAATGCTCTCACAGGGTGACTCAGGCCCGAGCAATAGACTGATCCAGTATGTCTCCTTATTGTTTTCACATGCAAACTTAATGGTCATGGTAAGCGGTATACACAAAACCATGCCAACCGGTCCAAGCAGGCTTCCCCAGAAAATCAACGAGAGAAAGACAACCAGAGTGGAAAGTCCAAGCCTCCTCCCCATGAGCTTTGTTTCAATCAAATTTCCAAGTATGAAGTTAACAACAATAAATCCAGCAGTTGCCATTATGGCACGACCTGTACCTAATTGTATAAAAGCAAGAAATATAGGGGGAACGGCTGCGATTAATGAGCCTACATTTGGAATATAATTAAGAAGAAAAGTCACAAAACCCCAGAGAATTGCAAAATCAACTCCGAGAATTGACAGCCATATCCCTATCAGAATACCAGTGCTCAAACTGATTAGAGTTTTGATGACCATATAGCGTTCAATATCCTCTACAAACCTTGTGCAATGTGGAAATAACTGCATAGGATTGCCGAGAACAGCTCTGAGCTTGATAGGAAAACTGACTGTTTCTAAAAGGATGAAGGTTACGGTGAGGAAAATCAGAACAATGTTTGAAAGAGCCGAGCCGAATCCGGTCAGCAGGTTGGCTGTCAAACTCATCACCGCCCCCGGTTTAGTAAATCTGAGCAGAACATTAGCCATGCTCCCGCGGATGCCTTTTGTTGCCAGAAAAGACTGAAATGCCGAAACCTGCTCTTGTATTCGAGTCTGATATACAGGCAGCTCAGTGTAGAAATTGTTTATGGACGCACCTACGATCGCACCGACAATCAGCAATATGATTATCATACCGGCTACCACGAGCAGCACCGCGACAACAAAGGGAATACGTTGCCGCTCAAGCCAGAGCAACGGCGGTTTTCCGAGTATGGCAAGGAAGAGTGCGATAAGCAGGGAGACCAAGTCTGACCGTGCTTGATTAATACCCCCGATGATGATCACGAGTGCTGCAGCTATGACAAGCAAGCGGATTCCCTGCTGAGAAAAACTCTGTTCATTCATAGACACATACATGTTCGATCATTGTGATTCTTATTTTTTTGCCACGCACTTTGTAGTATTTTGATAAGCTTGCACAACATCATGTTATCCTCCTTTTGGGTAAATTTTATGGCTTGATTATTGTATCAATGACAAGATAACGAATTCCCCAGTGTTTGCCATCAAAGAAGATAGAGGATAAAGATATTTTTTTTTCATAGCGATGAATCCTCTCTAAAAATTTAGTGGTGAAAATAATATTCGTCCTGATAGATGCCTGTTGCTCAGCAATTTATATACTCAATTTATATGCCATGAATCCAACATGCCTGATATATTTTATATCCCACTGATTTTATAGTATGATAACTTAAAATAACCTTTGGATTTTTGCGATTGGACTCCATACAAAAAGGGTCATATATATCCATAGGTTATATATGACCCTTTTATGTGAAACACTCGGGCGGCGAAAGCATATAGTTCACCATTAACTTTTGACATACAAAAGCGTATAAAATTGGAATAGCTATATTGGTTTTTAAATATACTCGTCGCCTATATTTCTTGTCGTTAATAATACATCTTAGTGCTTTTGGGGTTTCAAGAATCAGTAAGTGTCAGCCTTAATTTTAAAATATTTTTATGTGCGTAGTTCCTTCAGTGAAGGACTAACAGTTTGTTGTGCCACAAGGCCGACCGGTCATGTTATTTTCGCGCTCAAGGGCTTCAGTTCTTATCCCGACCTGCTTTTTACCGACTCAAGGCTCTCCAGTGCAATAAAACAATGCAAAATCAAAATATTATTTTTTTTCTTTATGATCAGGCAATACAGGGAACTAAATTATAACCAAGAGCTTCGGCTTTTTTCTTCAGATTATAAATTGCTTTCTTTTGATTTGAGCAGTTTAAAAAGTCTTCCCCAAGGTCTATATAATTGTCTCCACGCTTGATAATGTTGTAAATAGCTTTCCCGATCCGGTGGGCAATTGCTACTATAGCCTTTTTGGCTCCTCGTTTTGCTTTCAATCTGTAATACTTGGCTTTATAGTATGAACCCTTGGCCTTTATGGCTGCCCATGCGACCTGAATCAGAAGCGTTTTTAACGGATGATTTCTGACAGGGCTTCTACCGTTTTTACGCTTTCCCGCACTTTCATTATTACCAGGGCATAAGCCAGCCCAACTCACAAAGGCAGCAACGCATGCAAATTCTTCCAATGTAATGCCAATTTCACCGATAATGGCTTGAGCTGATTTTTTATCAATTCCGGGGATTGCATCCAGACGATTGAGCAAATCTTCATGTTCCTGTGTAAGATTGTCTACCCTTTTGTTGATTTGTTCAATTTGCTCTTCAAACGTTGCTATTGTCTTCATCATTCCAATTAGTTGAAAACGGTGATGCTCTTTGAAAAAACCCTGAATACTGGCATGCAGTTCTTTTACTTTGGATTTGAGGCTTCCAAATGCATTGGCCTTGATGTCATCAATGGTAATATCTGTTTTTGTGCACAGAATATTAATCAGATTACGTCCTGTTTTACCAAACAAATCAGAGACTACTGAATCAATTTTGATATTGGCTGTAATAAAAAGTTTATGAATACGCCTTTTATAATCTGCTGTAGATTCAGTATAAATTTTTATCAAGCGGGTTAACTCTCTTATCTCCCGAATATTATCCGGCGGAATAAAGCTGCCTTTCAACAATCCATGGCGAAGAAGTCCAGCAAGCCATTTGCTGTCGCTTAAATCGGTTTTCCGACCAGGAACATTTTTTATATGCCTTGCATTAACAAGGTACACTGTCATGGTGGCCTCAAGCACATTATGCACCGGTCGCCAATAAACTCCTGTACTTTCCATCGCTACAACAGGGCAGTTATGTGCAATTAACCAGTTTCTCATCTCATACAATGAGCCAGTGAATGTCTCAAATTCTCTCAGTTCATGAATCTCCTCACCTTCTTGGCCAATGCTAATGAGGCAAGCGGAAATTTTGTCTTTATGAACATCCAGGCCACAACAAACAGGATGAATAATTTGAATAAATGTGCTATCTAATTCTTGGGTCATGGGTATCCTCATTTCAAAAAATGTTATGGTTTTAAAAAATTAAGATATCTATGACCTTTTTACTATCAAATCAAATGTTTCGTTCTTAGTTGTGCCCATCAGGGCATGGCCGTTAT
>JADGBC010000080.1 GCA_015231705.1 Desulfamplus sp.
CCAGAAAGAAGATTTTAAAAAGTAAGATGCATCAGGAGTTTATACTATGAAAGATCATAGATGGCGTGTTCTGATTGTGGATGATGAGTCAAATAACCTTAGTCTTATGCATCATATTCTTGCTGACGAGTACCAGTTATCCTTTGCAATTAACGGGATCAGTGCTCTTGAGGTGACAAAAAAAGTGATGCCCGATATTATCTTGATGGATATCATGATGCCTGAGATGGATGGTTATGAAGCCTGCAGAATGATCAAGGCCGATGAGAGTATTGCAGATATACCAGTAATATTTATCACCGCAATGTCTGACGTAGAAGATGAGAGCAGGGGATTTGAGGTTGGCGGTGTAGATTATATTACAAAACCTGTCTCCAGGTCGATTGTAAAGGCAAGAGTTGCAACCCACCTTGCTCTTCATGACCAGAAGATGGCCTGTGAAAAAAGGGTACTTGAACGCACTTTTGAACTTGAATCAAGCCAGCGTTCCGCTATCTTCATGCTTGGTGAGGCTGGAGACTATAATGATACTGATACCGGTGTGCATATATGGCGGATGGCAGCATATTCATGTGCTGTGGCTCGTTGCCGTGGCTGGAGTGTTGAGAGTGCTGCAATGCTTGAGCTGGCAGCCCCAATGCATGATATTGGAAAAGTCGGCATACCGGATGCCATACTCAAAAAACCAGGAGCTCTGACTGATGAAGAGTGGAAAATAATGAAGCGTCACCCAAAAATAGGACACAGTATTTTGTCCAAATCCAATACCCCTATATTTGAAATGGCAGCGGATGTGGCTATGTTCCACCATGAAAAATGGAATGGTGCGGGTTATCCCAATATGCTCAAGGGAGAATCAATCCCTGAATCTGCAAGAGTTGTGGCTGTCGCGGATGTTTTTGATGCTTTGACAATGAGACGCCCCTACAAGGATGCATGGCCTGTTGAAAAGGCTCTTGAGGAGATAGTAAATAGCTCTGGAAGCCATTTTGATCCTGGGGTTGTTAAGTGTTTTCTGGATATTGAAGATGAGATCAGACAGATAAAACAGATGTGGGATAATAGAGAAGAAGATGGTTCTATCTTCTCTGATCATTTTTAAAAACAGATTTTAAGGTGATTTGTAAGAATTAATTTACCATAGCTATCATGGTAATTCTTGCTGTGGTGGTTTAGTAGAGACAATGCATCCCTTGTCTCTACTAAACCACCATATGTTGTGCTTGAATAATTAACAAAACACTAAAAAAACAATAGAATAGAGAGATTTCGTATTAGGCAAACCTCTTTTTTCGTCTTATTTTAATCAGTTGATAAAAAATCACAGCAAGCAGAAAACAGGTTACAACCACCCCCCCAATAAACCAGACAGGATATGTATTTGCGTAGTATTCAACAAAGGGTAAAGGAGTGACGCCACCTAAATAATAACTTGTTCCTATTTTCATGGACAGGGTATTAAACTCTTTTTTTTCGTTCTCTGTAAGGTTTATTAAGGCTGTATCTCCGCTTAAAGTTGCCTGAACTTCAGGCTTCCAAATGACGGTTCCAGCTTTTGTAATATCAGCTTCATTGCCTGCAGTAAGCATGAGCACGGTTCTCTTATGATCAAACGGAGATTGAAACTGCATCAAGGCAGCCTTTTTATTTGTGACAAGAGGCTCAAATCTCGTCACTACAATGTTTGAGTCAACAATTGAAATATCAGAAATCTTTGACCCTTTGCCAGGAAAAATCTTTGACAAGAAACCTTTGGATTGTTCATGACCTTTTGCTCTAATCATATGGGGATATGCTATTGTCCCTGATTGTGTATCTGATGCTCCTAAATTCAGCGGGGCAGAACTACTTAAGTTTTTAGGTATGGCAGATGTTTCTGATACAATAATCATCTCTCTGTCGATCATATCCGGAGCAGTGCCACCTGCGGGCAATGGGTTCAGGTACCACTCAAGCCCTAAAGGTGGAAAGCCTGTTTTTTGACAACTTAAGGCTATAAGGTTAACAGCCACAACAAACGAGGATTTTTTTCCGTCAGGCAAAAAAACAAGGCTTTGACCCATGTCCGGCAATCTGCCAAAGGGAAATGCATCAGCTATAAATGCCTTCAGATTTGGCATTTCAATCCACTTGTCAACTGATGGCATGGCAAATGTGGAGTCTTCAAATACCGTAAGTTGAAGATTTCCGGTCTGAAGCATGGTGCACTGGTCGGTTTTCATAGGGGTCAACTGCGGAGAAATGGTCAGTTTGTTGTATCCCGCATTCATTGAGGACAAAAGCAGACCCACCTTGTAGTTGCGATAGGTGCCGCCATTGATATCTTTGCATGGAATGGCAGCAACAAACTTGTCATTCAACTGGATATTGAGAACAGAATCCTCACGCATTGAAGCACCATAAGCCATGTTAAGAGAGAGGATGGCCTGGCTGTTCGGAGACAGATGGGTGTCAGAAGGGAGCCTGAAACTAAAGCCTTTTGGTATGGGGCTTATTCCCTTGAATGTGTGGGTGTTAAATCCAAGACCCGCCAAGGTATAGGATTTTCCGGGTTCCAGACCATTTTTGACGGTATAGGGAGGAATCCGCGGTATTTGAATATCTGATATCATTGTTGAGGGGCTGTCAGGCAGTGGCATTGATATAAGGGAAAATGCTTTTGCCGCTGTAAGAACCTCATCAGGAGTTCTGCCTGTAACAACTACAAGGCTGTGGTAGATATCATCTTTGAGATTAAAGAGCATCAGGCTTGGCCCATTTATGCTAAAGCTGTCTGCCAAAGTTTTACTGACTTCCGAAGCATTGCCTGACATACCATTTGAAGACAGATCTGACATACCATTTGAAGACGGGTCTGACATACCATTTGAAGAGAGGATAGTTTTGACAAAAGAGTGATCTCCCACAAGCAGATTGTCCACACCCGGGACAAGTTTTTTCATTGCTGTGAAATTAACCATACGGTAGTCATATCTGAGGGCAATACCAGCGGCAGAAATAGAGACCGGTTTCATATATTCAGGCTTTGGAGAGACTATATTGATAGTTTCCGGAAAAATAAGATTTACAGGCGGTGCAGCAGGATTTTTAGGGTCAAAAAGAAAATCGCTCACAGCCGAAATACGTGAAGGGACAGGTTTTAAGGTAAAATCAAAATCAATGACGGCATTGTTAAGCTCCACCCATGTCCAAAGCTCAGGAGCAGTTGGATCTTCACAGTTATCATCAACTGAATGCTGAGCAACGGCAAAACTGAAAGGGTGATATCCTGGAGTCAGAAGGTCTCCTGGAATTGTAACTGTCACACTTCCTTCAGGAGAGAGCGGATCAAGGGCAATCTGGGCAAGAGGGTTGTTGTTCATTGAAAAAACAAGCAAAGATCTGCTTTTAAGAAGTACTGATGAGTGGGAGTATGAAAAAGTCATAATAGCCTGATTGACCTGCCAGCGTTCTGGAATGGATAATTTAAAATCATACTTGTCCGTATTATCCTTGACCCCTTCCAGGCGGATATTTTCTACCTGAAGCATATCCTTTAGCTGGAGTCTCAAGGTTTGAGCATGAGATAATTCAATCCATGAAATAGATATGATTGTAAATAAAAAAAGCCTTATAAAAACATTAACTGTAAATTTAACTTTCATCTTGCTCTCCATGATCTAACTACTCCTTTTTTATGTGAAAGTCTCTTTAAATGGATGTGCTTATGTGACTTTCATTGTTCGTTGTGGCCCAGAGCCAATATCCCGCTCCGGCCGTGCCGGTTATTTTTATAATTCTGGGTGACAACATAACTGTCATGAAAGGTTTAACTAAAACACATTTACCACATAAGTTTTGATTCTGCCGGCAATAATAGACCATACTCCCCTGAAATTGGTGAATGTTCCCAATATACCTGTTTTTAAGACAAGAAAAAAGCCTGACAGGTAGCCGACCGGAGCATTTTTACCCTTCTTTTGACTGAAAAATTTCCATCTGCTGCTGTCACCATACACAAAGTTAATAATGTCGGTTAGCTGTGCGTTATTTTTTTCTGTGAAAAGACATCCAAGCATATCTGAATTCTCTTCCTGGCGGTGCTGCTTAACCTCCATTGGAAGCACATATTTATTGCCATAGCTGTCCTTTGCGTGCATGACAACATGTTTTCCCGAGACATTGATATGTTTTTCCGGAACATCATCTCTTTTTGCATGTCTTGGAATCCTGATACCCGCTCCTGACAGGGAGAGATCAAACAGCGTGGCAGAAATCATATGATGATCACTATCCATGCCATTGCCTGTATCACAGCCTTCATCTAATGTATTGCTGCTTGTATGTCTGCCTTTATACTCCGTGTTATTACTGTCTGTATATCCGTCTTCACTGCCAGCACTGCTGTAAATGTCTGTAGTGCTGCTGCCATTGAGATCGAGAAAAACCTGTTCATCTGTTGCATAGCGGTGCATCTTGCGCATCTGCCGCCTCTCCCATACAACTCCAAGGCATGAGAGTACCATAACAATGTTGAATGTATTCCAGACCATACAAAGAATAATAGAGTCCGCAACTCCAGGAACTGTCGCCCATCGATAGAATCCTGCAATGTATGCCGCTATTGCAAGAAAGAGCATTATGTAAAAAGGCGTTGCAAGATGACTCAAGAAGTCCTTTTCTAAGGAGACCGCCTTTGGGGTCACCTTAAAGACAGGAGATCTTGGTTTCATAATGGCTGATATAATTGCCGGCAGAAGATAGAAACTCTGTATAGTCTCGTAAATTTCTGAGAAAAAAGGGTGGCGATAGCGTCCAAAAAGGTAGTTGGAAAGAAGATATGCCCCTGCAAGATGAGGCAGGGCAAATGCCAGCACCTGCAACAGGGAGGCGTTGTAAATTTTAAGGCCGAAAAAGAGAAGAATCAAAGGGGAGATAAAAAAAACAGATCGTGCAATGCCAAAAAACCAGAAAAAACTGGAGTTGAAATAGCATATTTTTTGAAAAATTGTCAGACCCTTCTGGAAGATAGGGTTTTTGAGAAGAAAAATCTGGATCATCCCTTGAGCCCACCTGCTTCTTTGTACAATAAAATCATCAAAGGTTTCAGGAGTCAGTCCTATAATCAGGGGTTCACGCAGATATGCACTGTTGTATCCTCTTGCGTGAAGACCAAGTGCGGTCTCGGCATCTTCGGTTATGGTATCTCCGGCAATACCTCCTGCCTCTAAAAGGAATTTGCGGCGTAAAATTGCGGCTGATCCACAAAAAAATGAGGCGTTCCAAAAATCAAGGCCAGGGTGGATGGCAGCATAAAACATCTCGTTTTCGCTCGGACTTTTACGGAAAGTCTCAAGATTTTTTTCAACTGGATCGGGATTTATGAAAAAATGGGGGGTCTGCAACAAAAAAAGATCTGGATCTTCTATAAAAAATCCTACGGTCTTTTGAAGAAAGTCTCTTGCCGGTACATGGTCACAGTCAAGAATCAGTATCACCTCTCCGCAGCCCTGATTTATCCCTTCATTAACGCAGGAGATGAAATCAAAGGAATTTTCGTCTATTCGGCACTCGCAGCTCATCAGGGATTCGTTCAGATTACCGGCCTTGGCACTGATATTTTCATCACGGGTTGCATAGTTTATAGAAAGCTCTTTTGCCATGTTTTTCAGAATATCCGCTCTCTTTCTTGCACTCAAAGCCTTTGATTCATCAGGATCGTTGATTTTTTGGACGGTTCCGCCGTCATCAAGAATATAGACATTGAGTTTCTCTTTTGGATAAAATAGCTCCGAAGAGGCTATAGCTGTTATTTTTACCATCTCAGGTGGCTCATTGTATGTGGGAATATAGATATCCACAGTCGGCAGCCTGCTTGTATCTGACGGCAGTTTTGGAGAGCTTCTTAACATTGGAGAAGAGTTGACAAACATACCCATGAAATAGATGACGATGCCGTATGTTTCTGCAAGGTACAGAAGGATGGAGAATAAAAATTCAACCCCTCCTGAAAAGGTTATGGTTACCGTAGTTCTGAAAAACCAGTATCTAAGTGTCAAAAAGCCGCAGGCAGTCATAATAAAGAGCCTGCCAAGCTGATGAGAGGGGGCTATCTTTTGAGCAAGATATGCTGCGACAAAAACAGATGCACCCATCAGCATCTGATAATTCAGAGACAAAAACGCCGATCCTGCACCAAGATAGAGAATCAGCAGCACAACTGCACATGCCTGAAATATGTTGAGGGATGAGACTGCTTTTTCTTTCAGCATTTTTTTGAGCATTATATCATTTTGCACGTCAAGTTCCCATTTTTTGCCAAGTTAATTATCTAAAATGCTATATACAGGATTGTCTGTATTCTTCTCTGTGTCAGATGAGATCAAAGTCGAGATAAAGCACCCTTGGCCGCTCGAACCGCCTCCGATACTTACTGTGCTGTCATCCGGCTGTATCTTTTTTGAGACTGTTACGATAACCTGTGCAATATTTCTGCTTTTAAGCCCCTCTTTATCAGTTACAACAAGGTCATAAGCATACGTTCCCTCTTCAGAGGCAGAAAAGATAGGATCCGGTATTGATGAGTCAGACAGGCGTATATCTGAAATAGCAGAAGTCCCATTGTCTGAAACTCCATTATCAGAAACGGTCGAGTATCCTTCTGTATTTGTCAATTTATCATCCGCAACTGTCCATCTGGAAGTGAGTATCCATTTATAACCCGTGATTTCTCCATCAGGGTCAGGATCATAGCTTGGAGAGCCGTTCAAAGTGGTACTCTCTTCCGGCAGTATCCGTATGCTCTTTTTTTCGACAAGTGCGACAGGAAAATGGTTATTTTTGCCATCAGCTCTTGTCAAACGCAGATTATCAAGCCGGATAGTTCCTTTTCTAGTAGAATCTCCAGACCAAGGGACAAACTCAACCTGAGTGATGACTGAAAAATCCAATGAAGTTTCAGAGCCATTCTGACCCTGCGGATAACGCCAGTCAAAAAATCGTCCATTCAAGGGAATTTTTACTGTCTGCCAGGGACCATCCTCGATTTTCATAAGATCTGTATGAATCATCGAATTATCAGTATGAAGCACTGAATTATCAGTATGAAGCATTGAATTATCATTGGCTTCAAGGATGTAAGCGGTGTCGGCTGATTTTATGGCAGGCTTTGCCTTATTTCCTGACTTATCGCTTAGAATCATAAGCATGTCAGTGTATCTTGAATTGAGAGTATCGGTTCTTATATCAAACTCAAATGCATCATATTCTGACCAGTTGCCGGTTGCATTGGCGTGCCCGTAAGTACCAAAACTTTGATACAATCTTCCTGTTTCTGTATCAGCACTGCTTCGGTCAAACTCTATCTTCATGCAGTATTTACCGCCAAGGCGATTTATAGAGGAGCTTTTGCCGATAAGAGCCTCGGCAAAAGGGTTTTCTGCACCATTCGTAAAAATACCGCTGCTGCCAGGATCGCTCTTTTCAATATAAAATTCATAGAGATATGGCATGTTCCTGTCATTTGGGGCTCCATGACCATCCCACCATCCCACCGAATATGGAACAACGAGATTTAGCGTATGGGCAAGCGATCCGGTTTCAAAATCAGTGATTCGTTTTTCGCCATCTGCTTCACCAGGAACCACTTCCATTATAACCTTTATACTGCTTGTATTTGCATTGCCTGTTCCGTTTGTTGTTGTACTGCCTGATCCTGCTGCGGTCCTATCGGCATCTCCTGTATCTGTATCAACAAAAATGTGTGTTTCATAGCTTCCAGGTGCAAGCCCTGTCCGGTTCACTGTAAGATAGATAGAGTCTGTAACAGCCGTCTGGCCGCTTAAATTACCATGAATAGTGCCGGAATGTGCGTCAATGCTTGTTGACGCACCCTCAACCGTAAGCCATGAAGGGTTGTTAGAATCAGTTTTAACAGACCATGATGTTCTGTTTTTTGCGTTTGCATTGGTGATTTTGATTGCATGTGTAAAAGCCGTTCCATTTTCATTTGTTATTTTTCCTGTATCATAAGGGCTGAAATAAATAACATCAGGGGTTATGAAAACGGGTTTTATATTTGTATTGTAAAGAGCGTCGGGATTACCTTGAACCAAACCGGTAGGATTGTCTTGAGCCGCACTGGTAGGATTTCCTTGAGCTGTGCCTGCTGTGCTGCCTTCTGATTTATTTGAAAATATAAATGCATAAATGGCAAGCGGATGAAAATCAAATGATAAACTTTCGGTGTTGCTAACGCCTGTTTCAAATCCACCAGTGCCTGCTGCAAATCCGGTGTTTTCCATTTGAACTCCGGTGCTCTCCATTTGAACTCCGGTGCTCTCCATTTTAAGCCCTGTTATATCCATTTCAACAACATGGGGATCATCTATTCCATATCTTAAAACCCGGACAAGAGACAACGGCTTGTCAGACACAGGAAAATTTATGATTGCGTTAACAGGAGGCTGGTTTGGAATATAATCTCCTGTTGCCTTGTCATAATCTCCCTTGTTGACCGCAAATACAGTATATTGACCATTGTCGTTTTCACAGGCGTGGAGAGAAAAACGCTCCCAGTCACTTGCTTCAGCCTTGATAGAGGTGCCTCTGAAAAAATTGCTCATCATGTAAAATGACCAATATTTGGGATTCGGGTTTCCCTGCTCATCAAACATGGCCTGCATGGCACTGTCTCTTTGAGCATGAGTTAAATCCGTACCTGACTGGTTTGGTTCTCCAACATACCAGTTACAGGCAAGCGATACTCCGGCACGGGCAAAAAAACCCAAGAAATCCATATTGCCAACTGCTGTAATCTGAGGAATGGAGGGGTATCCATCCCAGTAGAAATATTCGTACTCGGAAAACGACAGAAGGGTACCTGGATAGTAGGCATCAATAGCACTGTTGAGTCGGTTCAAAAGATTGGTCTTGATGCCTGAAAATTGAGTCTCCATATCCCAGCTTGCAAAATCTTTCTGAAAAAGACCGCGAGGCTCCTGGATGGCATCGTATTGTGTAAGACACCTTATATAACGATGCACATCCATGTAATCTGCAATACGCTCTTGAGTAGTCGCTTCATGGGATTGCATCCTTTGCAGGTATTGAGGCAGATTTTTCCTGGGATCGGTTTCCCATCCTGCTATCTCAGGCTTGTCTCCTCTGTCAGGAAAGATCTTTTTATCAAAAGAGGATTCAGGTGCTGCCATTATCTGCCAGACTGGATCATTTATGCGGGCATCTGCTCCTGGCTCTTTAACAGGACAGATTGGAGAGTAGTCATTAAACCAGTATAAAAACCAGTTTGCAGGCGTGGGGCCAAGGGTTTTTGCATCAGTATTGGCAGATTTTATCGATTCTGCAACTGTGGCAAATCTGTTAAAGTAGTAGTCATTGGAGATATGTGCGTTCAGCACCTGATCTCCGTGGGCAGCATCAGCATAAAGCTCAGGATAATCACTTCGTTTCCATGATATCCAGGGCTCATTTCCAATTCCCCAGAATTTTACCCTTTTACCGACAGATTCTACCCACTCCATAACCTCTTGCTCGGACTGAAAATGGGAGTAGCTCTCTGAATCGGAAACTCCATCAAAACTTTGATTAACATCAGAATCTGATGCAACATTGCCAAAAACAGAAGCCATTAAAAAAGGTTCTGCATTAAGTGAATTGTGCGTCCAATCCAAAAAACTCTCCCAGCTTAGAGAGATATATTCGTTTTGTTTAGTTATGACATTGTACATCCGGTTATTTTTAAAATTATAGCGCTCCATATTGGTTGCACCAAGACGCACAACTTCAACTTTAGCATCTATAAGCCTCTGTTCAAGCATGTGCATGTAGTACCATGAGCACCAGTTGGCAATATTGACTCCATAAAGATAGGGTGAGATTAATTTTCGTTCCTGTGCTGGATCAATTGTGAGGATTGCTTGTGCTTGGTCAATTGTAAGGATTGCTTGTGCTGAAAGAGTGTATGGTTGTATAGAGGCATTATGTGTTTGTGCTGAAACAGAGTTCTCAACAGAACAGAGAGCTGTTAAAGATATGAGTATTAAGAGGGATATGTACAACATACATTTATAACTGTAAAAAGTTCTCATTTTGCAGTTTCTCCACGCACTTTTTAAAATCAATAATAATTTCTAAGCTTTAACTCTACCGGGTGGGGATTGAGATATGTCTGAGCACTTAAATATGGCTGATCATACTTCAAGACATAATGTCTTATCAAGGTAATCGGTACAATAAGAGGAACATACCCCTTGCTGTAATGTTCAAAATTTGTAAGAAGTTCCTGTTTTTCTCGGGAATCGAGCTGTTTTTTGAAATATCCCATCATATGTTGAAGTACATTTATGTTCTTTTTTGTTGTGGTGAGCAGTCCAAGAGCCTTGAGCAGCAGCATCTCATACTCATTAAGTAAAACATCAGCCGGAGAGGATTTGCAGTCAGCAACAAGTCTGCCCATCTGCCGATATATCTTTTCGCTGTGCGACAGCAAAAGCAGTTTGTTCTTTGTGTGAAAATCCACCAGAATCCCCATTCCCATTTTGCTGGAGCCTTTATTTTTACTGGTGCCTTGATGGTCATTTTCTATATCTGGATCAAAGTGGTGTTGAAATGGCTCAGAATGGCGATGAAATGCATCTATAACATTTCGCCACCTTTTTAGAGTAAAGATATTTTCAATAAAATTTTCTCTCAATCTTGGATCATGAAGCCTTCCTGACTCCTCAACCGGCACTCTTGGGAAATGACGCACAAATGCTCGGGCAAAAAGCCCTGTACCATCATTGCTTTTCACCTGGCCATCCTCTCCATATACTTTGATACGGTAAAGTCCGCTGCTTGGAGATTTGTTTTTAAATATAAAACCGCACAACTCCTGATTTTCAAGAGATTTGAGTTTTTGGGGTATCCATGTCTGCATCATCTGGGTTTTATCAATGCCGGTTTTTCCGGTCATAAGTCTTGGATTCTCCACATCCCCTACAAGGCGTACTGATTCTCGGGGAACAGGCATGCCACACTCGACTTCAGGGCATACCGGCACATACTCAAGAAATTTTCCAAGAGTCTGGGTCAGAAAAGGGTCATGGCTGTGTCCTCCGTCATACCGGACATTATGCCCCAGAAGGCATCTGCTGACTCCAATTTTAATGGGTTCAATATGGTCGTGGTTCATGTTCCTCCTTAAAAAATACTCTTCAGTCATGCTTAAAAATTATTCTTCAATTATAAGTTATCTTTTCAAAAACGACACCTTGCTATAGTTTTTCAGGCATATGAGCATCTGTCTGAATCAGGATGGCCAGGATTTACAGGATGGAAAAGATGTTTCTCCTGTAAATCCTTTCATCTTGAATATCCTGATTCAGACCGTGTTGACAAGGCTTAGGAATCGATAAGTGTCGAATTTGAGTATCTTATTTGCCACTTCATAGAGTGTTAAGTAAAAATCTAATATGAGTATAGCCTTTTTATGTTTTATTTCTGTAGGATGCAATGGTCGTTACGCCTCTAAATTATGAATAAAATGAAAAAAGGCTATACTCAGTAATTTTTATAAAACGCCTCGGCTGTAAATTTTGCAAACTCATCTTTTTTATCAACTCCTCTACTTATAACCTGCCACGGCTCAAGCCTTGCGATCTCTGTTTGAAGCTCTTTGGCTGTTTTAGGGTTGCAGCCAAGAATATCTTGAATTGAAGATGCAGAAACTCCATCACACTGGAAAATATAGGCAAATTCCAAAAGCTCGTTAAAGTTGAAAAACTTCTGCTGGTAATCATTTGGAGACTGGCTGGCAAAGAAAACTACAATTCCTTTAGAACGACCCTCTCTTATGATTCTTTGCAAAAAGATATTTTTCTGACCTAAATAATTATGAGCTTCATCAATAACAAGTATTGTTCTTATTGTCCGTTTGTTATCACTTACAGGGCTGTCTGGCATTACAGACATCTCTTTATAAAGCCTCTCAATAACAAGATATGCAGCCAGCTCTTTTAAAACAGGCATTACATGAAGATCAATCAGCAGTGTTCTGTCAGAGAGCTTTTCTATTGGAGGAACTTCAGAGCCGTGTTCCCAAAAGATGTTAAATCCAGAGAGATCGCTTAATGCTTCAATAAGGCTGTCATCTTTTTTCCCATCTTGTTCATATAAAATACGTGCAATATCATAAACCTCTTTAAAATCAGGATAAGGCAGCTCTGAATCTGCACGATTATTGTATGCAGTTTTAATTGAATCTGCCAATTTTCCCTTTTGCACCACCCCTATTTTTGAGTTGATAGATGCAAAACTTTCAGCCTTTTCCCTTGCAGATAGATTTATTGACTGCTCATCATAGTCTGGAAGAACAAAAGGATTAATAGGCAGGGTCTGCTCTCCCTGCATCAAGCTATAAACTTGAACCTTTGCAAGATTGCAGAATTTTTCATTGTCTGCCACATCGCCCTTATAATCAAAATAGATAAAATTTGTCTGAAAATTTGACTGAATCCTGATATCAGCAAGTATTTTTAATAAAAATTGAGTCTTGCCGACTCCCGGTTTGCCCATTATTGCAATATGAGAGTTTGCATGGATTAAAGTGTTGTTAAGCTCCATTACAACATCGTTTCTCTTTAAAATCTCCCGCCCAAGAAATATTTGAAACCCTTTTCCAATAATCTCTTTTCTTCCTTTGAACTCCACTTTTTCAACTAACTTTTTGAGCATCAAATCAGCACTGTTTCCAGACTCTTCAAACAGTTTTCTCAACTTTTTTGCACCATTATCTATGTGGTTTTTGATAATGGATTTATTAGAATAAAAGCTCTCTTCAGAAATATCAGATATTCCATACACCTGACTTATAAGGGTTTTTATAAAAAGCTCGTCCTGACCAATAAAGGTTGGTCTTTTCATCTCTGAACCGCTGAACTCTGTAGAGCTCGGCACATTTTTACCATCTTCAACTATGGATAAAGAAAAAGCCATGCGTGCAATAATATATTTCTCAAGTCTTGTCTCAAGGCGTAAGGCACTTAAAATCTCATCTGTCTCTTTAGTTGTGTATAACCTGTCAGCCATATCCTACTCCTCCCAAAAATACCCATTTTTCACTGTGGTAAGCTCTTGTCTTAAATCAAATTCAAGTTTTGCAGAACCTGCAAGATATGGCTTTAAATTCTTGTAATAATTTGTGTCAATCTCTGTATCTGTTGATAAAATTATCACCTGTTCCCCTGCATTGGGAAAATAGTTGTTTACAATGTTGTCTCTATGAGTGCTGTCAAGCCTTGAAAGCGGAGTGTCAATAATAATCGGCAGTTTAAGCTGGCTTGTCTGTGCAAGTCCCCAAAGAAGAGATATTGCAAAAATTTCTTTCTCTCCAGCAGAAAGACCAGATTTTTTTATCTCATGCCCTGCACGATCAATGATTTTTATCTCATAAGATTTATCATCAATTTCAATATCTTTAATAAGACCAGCTTTGCTCGATAAACGCCGATACATCTCAAATGTCTTTTCTTGTAAAAGATGCACTTTGTTTTTACGCAGTCTTACCACAAATTGATTTAACAGATTGGCTATTGCATCACACTCTTTAATAAAATCAGCCTTTTCTTTTGAAACATTGTGTTTTTCATAGAGCTTTTCAATCTCCTGCTCAAGCGTTTTGATTTTCTGCTCAATAGTCAAAATATCATCTTCAACAATACGAAGCTGCTCTGTTTTTCTGCCGATTTGAGTTGCACAGCTCTCAATAGTCTCTTGAAGTTCTGCAAACAGCTCTTTTTCAGATTCTGAAATACTCTTGCTTCTTATATTTGCTTCAATCTCCCGTATCTGCACCTCAAGCTCTTTTTTCTCCTCAATCAATGCAGTAATAGAAAAAACATTACCCTTTTCAAGAGCCTCTATTCTGTTTAATACCCGTGCTGCATCTCTTTCAGAAAGATTAAGTATTTTATCGCCATCTCCAACAACACCATCTTTAAGAAGAGTCTCTATTCTTCTTTCAAGTTCAAGCATTTTTGCAACAGATAATTTTTCTTTATAAATAGGCTCTGGCTCTTCAACCACACGCACAATCTTTTTTGCCAGCTCTTTGGCATTTTCGCGGATTGCCTCGCCATGAGAGCTTATCCTCTCTTTTTCTATTTGAGAGCGGATATTATCAAAGAGCTTTCCAGCAAGGCAGAATGGAAGTTGATTTTCGCAGATTTGGCGGATTTCGTTCTCTAACTGAGTCAAACGGTTTGAAAACTGTATTCTCTTTTTCTCCATCTCTCTTATTGAATGATGAGATTCAGGAGCTTGTTGGAAAATAATATTAAAACGCTTGTCTGCATCTTTTTTCTGTTCACTAAAAGAGTCTATCTCTTGTTTGATTTCATCTCTTTCTACATATTTTTTGGTAAGCCTGCTCTTTTCTAATTTTAACTCACTCTCTTTAAAATCAAGGTCTGCATCGCTTATCTCAACAAAACCTTTTCTCTCGTCCTGCTTTAAATAGGCAATGTCTGAAGCAAGGCGGTTGATATATTGAATACCTAAAGCTGCCTCAAGAGAAGATTTTAACTTAACCTCTGAATGGTCATCTGATGCTATCTCCTGAATTTTTTCGCCGTCAAAAAAGAAAAATTGAGTAATGCCTTTAGGAATAGCTGCCATTATATATTCCTGCCACATATCCCTGTTTTTGACTGTAACTCTTTTTCCATCTTTTACCACAACAAGACGTTCTGTAAGGTCTTTAGGTTTTGGATTTTCAATAGTGCCTGCTGACCATGAACGCTTTACAACCAACTCTGCATTGTCATCTTCTTCTAAAGTAATTTCAAAAGAGACAGAGGCATTTCCCCGTGACTTCTCTCTTCTGTTTATAAATCGGTAAATTTCTTCAACCTTGCAGCCATAAAGGCAATAGCTCACAGCTTCCGTGTCCTTTCGGCAAGCGTGCGTGACTTCAATACTTGATGGATGCTATATTGTAGCCACTTTTGATTTGAAGAGCTATTTATCCCTTCAAATCGCTTTATGCTTATCATACGGTTCTGTGTTAATGATGCGATGATATGAAAAATCTTGATTGATGTTCATGATCCATTAGAATTTCAGACATATGATAAGAATTTATCAGTATGGCAAGATAAAATCAACCTGAGGTTACAGCTAAATGCACAAAAACAGCAGGGCTCCTGGTTAATGTGCATTGAGGATAAAATAAGAGTAAACGCTCAATAAACCCCACCTTGTAACCCAGGGTCAGTTATGAGATAACAGTTGGGCCATCAAGGAGCGAGCGGTCAATATACTGTGGTAGCAGAGCTTTAAAATCATCATCGGTCATAGCCTC
>JADGBC010000081.1 GCA_015231705.1 Desulfamplus sp.
TTAAAAGAAGCTCCATAATTCCAAGTGTAATGACCGTTTTGCCGCTTCTTGGGCCTGTTGCTGCAATATATATGTTGTCTGCCATGATAATTCAAGCAGGGAAGGGGTGTTAGCCTGTCCATAACAATAGTCAGCCTGTCTATAACAACTGTTAGCCTATCTATAACAAAAGTTGGGCTACCTATAACAAAATAGTTGGGCTAATTAACCGATCCTGCATTTTCCTCCTGATTATGTTGTTTTTTATAGCAATGGCGTAAAACTGCTCTCCATTCAGAGTTGTGAGTTTACGCCATTGTTAAAGTCTTGACTCTGTAGATATCTGCAAATTCAATCGGTGCTTACATTAGCATACTGCAAATAAAATATCCATCTATCCAGAAAGAATCCAGAAAGTTTTCTTTCGCACCAAAGCTTTTGTAAATACAAGCCATTAGCTACAAACCGTTCTCATTCTTAATTTTTTGCTCAAAAGCATAAAATAGCAAAAGCATAAAACATAAAACAGCAAAAGCAGGACGAATCAATCGCCCTGCTTTCTATTTGATTTGTACAGATTAAGTTCTTCTTTTTAAGTGCTTATGTCTCAGAGTTTGTTCAAATAATCTTTTATATTTTCGATCTGGCCCTGCAAGATCAAAGAGACCTGATGTGAGAAGCAACACTCAAGTCAGGTCTCAATCTTTTTCAAGCACATAGTCAACTCATCTCAAGCATTATCTACCTGTCCCCAATTTCGTCCCCAATTTCCAATTTCATACCGCTTTTGAACATTCATAAAGAGTTTCAGGGGCAATATCAATATCGTAAGGCCAGGTTACAGTTCCATAATCCACACGGGCAAGCGAAAAAAAACCAAAATTTCGAAGTCTCTGAAAAACAGGATAATGCAAATACGGTGTCATATCAAATAATCGGCATTCTCCGTTGTCAAAAGTCAAGAGTAAATGATAGTCAGGACAAACTTGAGCTTTACAAACTTCAATCATGTGACACCTCTTTTATTATTAACGCAAGGGTTCAATTGGGAATACAGGTTCACCATTTGCAGCCAATGTCCAATTTGCCATCAACTCTTCTTCATGAATAGAAATCCATGCCTGCAAAAGGCGTAGTTTCTTATTTGGCAAATTGCCTTCCAGTAATTCTCCATCAGGAATGACAATTACCGCCTTCATTCCCTGATACTCAACGTGAATATGAGGCAAGTAATGTTGTTTAGTATCCATAAATAACATTCGTACAATAATCCCATAAAACATACTTATAGTCGGCATATCAATTCAACTCTCCTCTAAAAGATTCTCTAAAAGATTATTCATCTCGTAAATAATAACCAACCCCGCCCACCCAGTCAAGAGCAAACAAAAAACGGAAACAATCCTTAAGCCCGCTTCCTTAAGCCCGCTTCCGTTCAATTATCACCGCCAAATAATCTGTTAATCATTTGTTATGCATTATCTACCTGTCCCCAATTCCCTTGCTTAAGGCATAACCGTCTGAAGTTGTAATGGTGCATTTATAAACCGGCATGAGGCTGTGGCTCCAGGTTCATTAATTTTTAAAGAAATCTATCCGCTGCTAATCCTTTAATCTTTTTATCCTACGAATCCTAATTCAGACAATGTCTTTTTTGTCTGAATTAGGATTTATAGGATTTTATGATTTCAGGATTATTACCTTAAAAGCCGGGCAGTGGTTGTCTTGTAAACTTTATCCTTATAAACACAAAAAGCAGGACGAATCAATCGCCCTGCTTTCTATTTGATTTGTACAGATTAAGTTCTTCTGTCTCAGAGTTTGATCAAATAATCTTTTGTTATTTTCGATCTGGCTCTGCAAGATGAAAGAGACCTGATGTGAGAAGTAACACTCAAGTCAGGTCTCAATGTTTTTCAAGCAAATACTAATTGGTTTTTTTTCTTCTAAAGGCTGCAAGGCCAACCAGACCGGAACCAAAAAGCCATACTGCGGCGGGGACAGGGACAGGGTTAACATCGGCGGTCAATTTCATATCAAAAAAAGTGGCTCCACCGTGATCTTCAGCTAATACAGTCAAAAGGTTAGAACCAGTAGTAAAGTAACTTCTGGGAACTGTTATTGTGTATTCCCAATAGTTGGTATATCTTTCCGCATTCACATCAGCTATAAGATTATCGTTAAGATACATTGTAACACCATTATCTGCTGCCACATTAAGAGTGGCATCACCGTTTAAAGTGCCTGAAATATTAAATGTCTTTTTCAAGTCGAGATCAGTGTCTGCTGCCCAATCTGTTTTTATATAGCCTTCCAATCCACCAGCGGGATACGAGTTCCCAAAAGCAGCGTTTCCAGTAAGCCAAGTGTCACTTGTGCTTACTTTATAGTCCCAAGATGCACCTTGATCAATCAAGATGGTAGTTACGGCACTGGCACTGCTAACCATAGCTAACATTATCAATCCCATTGTTAATCCTGCTAAAATTATGTTTTTCATTTTTCCATTCTCCTGTCGTTAAAATAAAAACTGTTATTAAAATAAAAAAGCCAGGCACCTTGTTTTAAGGCAACCCGGCTGTCTCATTAAGACCCGTAGCTTTCCGTCCCAGCTTCACAACTGGTTTGGCTTTTTCAAAAGCTTAAATTTTTATCAGAATCCTAACATTTCCGCAAGGAAATGGTTCAGCTTCATTTATGGTACCTTATTACATATAAAAAAAATAAAAGAAAGGGGGATATTTTAGTCAATAAAGTGGGTATCCAGGCATACCCACCTTGTATATAAATTATCGTTTTGATTGCAAATAATTGCGGTGTCTGATTGTGCCAACAGGTTGCCAATGACTCTTTTTTATAATAATATTTTATAAGAATGACGTAAAACCCCTGCTATTCAGGGTAGAGGCAGTTCTGATTGCTCTGTCTTATATTGTTCCTGCCATCTGGAATATAGGCATATAAAGAGCAAGCACAATAAAGCCGATTACAAAACCCATCATTATCATTAAAACAGGTTCAATCATTGATGTCATTGCAGTAAGTCCATTTTCAACATCGTTTTCGTAGAGTTGGGCCAGCTCCATGAGAATCTCTTCAAGACTTCCGCTCTGTTCGCCAGCCACAATCATACTGACAGCAAGATCTGGAAAGACTCCTGATTTTTTGAGTCCGGCCGAGAAACTCTCTCCCTTTTCAACCTCATCCACAACATCCATGATCAAACTTTTGATATGCTGGTTGGAGACCAGTCCGGCAGATGTTGTGATGGCACTGTTCAGAGTAAAGCCACTGGCCAGAAGAGAGGAGAGGGTAGATGTAAATCTTGATACTGCATAGGCTTTGACAAGATTTCCGGTATAAGGAAGGTGCAGAACCATTTTATGGAGAATCTTTTTGCCATCCTCACTTTTCTGGAACATCCGAGACAGTATCCAGCAAATCAGAAGAGTCAAACCAATCCAAAGGAATTTATCTTTAATAAAACCAGAAGCTGTCAGCAACATCTGGGTAATAAAAGGAAGTTCTGTTCCGGAATCGCTGAAAGAGGATGTTATGGCAGGCACAACAAATATCAGAAGAAAAGTGACCACAAAAAGAGAGGCAATGGTCAAAATAGCCGGATAAATAGATGCGGCCTTTATCTTTTGCTTGATACTCTGGGCACGTTTGAGATACTCAATATATTTAAAAATGCTCTGGGGAACAGTGCCGTTGCTCTCTCCTGCCTTTAGTGCGGCAGCGTACATGGGTGAAAATATATGTTCATGCTTTGAAAAGGCTGATGAGAGGGATTCTCCATTTGAGATATCTGTCCTGATCTCATTCAACAGAGACTGAAATCGTTGATTGTTCTCATTGTGCATAAGAGTGTCAAGGGCAGTGACAATGGGCATGCCTGATCTTAAAAGGACTGAAAATTCATGATTAAAGGAGATAAATTTCTTTGGTTTCAGTGTTTTGACGGATGAAAACGAGAAAAAAGATGAGTCGCCGGCACTTCTTCTTGCCTCCACAAGAAAGTTTCCTTCCTGTGCAACCCGCTCTTTTACTGCTGACACAGAATCTGCAACAATGGTTTTGCTTAAGGCATAACCGTCTGAAGTTGTAATGGTGCATTTGTAAACCGGCATGAGATTATCATTTTAAAGTATTTAGAATTTGCATTGAGCTCTGAAATACTGGGTTAGGCGTAATTTGTTATTAAGAAACTAATCCATATATTTGTATCTATTACTATTCTAATATGATTTTTTCTCATTGTATCTTTTTTGCCTTACGCTTTCAACTTCAGCAGTTATTTCCTCTAAGCTCAGTTCCTCTGACTTAAGATTCTTCAAAAGATGATTAAATCTAAAAGGAAAAGTATCTTTTTCTAAGAAATGAATAATCTCAATTTTTTCTTCTATTCCACATTGAGTTATTAATGATTTCAACTGGCTAAACTCTATTGATAAACTTAAATTCATAGCCTTTACCTCCAAATTTACTATATTATTCTATGATTTCAGTTAATCTTTCATAATATCTTTGTCATTCAAAAATTAGCGAGAAGATATTTCTGTAAATTCCATAATAATTTAAAATCTAAAACAGAGCATAAACAAAAAAAGCAGGACAACCTAAATATTTGCCTGCTTTTTATATGTCAAATTAAAACTTTTGCAAATTGAATCGTAGGAGTAGTTATTTCACTACATCTTTATTCTTTCTTCTTGAAAACCCTACAACACCCAGCAGACCTGATCCAAAGAGAAAAACAGATGCCGGTATGGGGACGGCATTCGCCGGCAACGGAAGCTTATCTGTAGTGAAAAAAGTCATATGAGAAAGTCCATTGCTCTTATCTGTAAGTTCCCAATACCCACTTGTTGCACCACCTTTAATATAGTATAATTCAAGTGTGTTGGCAGCTTTAAGTGTATAAAAATAAACTGTTTTACCATAATATGAAACATCCCATTCGCCTGATGTCTCGAAAGTGTCTTTTGTCACTCGGCCACCAAGCCAAGAGTTCTCACTTGCTGCCTTACTGTCATCTGCATTGCCACTAATAATAAAATCAAGATTGGTATTTGAAGGAAAATCAGCCGCAAGTTGTGCTAATACTAAGTTCTGAATGTTTTGAGCGTTATTGTCTCGATAATATTGCTTTTGAAAATCATATGTACCAATATATGCTCCTGTATTAACAGCCAAAGCCGACCCTGTAAACCCCAACACCACAAATAAACTCACTAAAATCAATGCTATCTTTTTCATAAGCCCCCCCTCTCTCATAATTTATGATATATTCTTTTAATAAACAAAACGGCTTTTATCTCCATACTGCTTTAAATCTGCGTACAAAAAACAGACCAAATATTCCTGAACCAAACAACATCAATGCCCCCGGGATTGGGACTGCTGGAATATCGCCTGAATACATCTCCATGTAAGCACTACCGTAGATCTTCAGATTGTACGAACCATTGGCAAAGTGGCTTTCCCAAGTACCCGTGCCTGATGATGAATTCCAGGTGTTAGTACTACCGTCAAAAAACCAGACATCTATAGGTTTTTCCATCGTTATGCTGAATTTAACGCCATTAGCATTATCAACTGTAAAAGAGAGGCTGTATTCGTCTGCTATTGCGTTAGTTGACCACGAAAAATCACTACGAGCCGTTCCAAGATTTACGGAGATAGTGGCAGCCGCTGCTGAGCAAACAAGAGTAGTCAAGAGCATTACACTGAAAACCGTATTTAAAAATATGAATTTTTTCATTAGATTCTCCTTTCAGACGTCCCACTACTCTTTTGAAGATGTCAGAACAATCTAATTGATTGCTCTGACATAAAGTTCCAAAAAACAGCGGTAAAATTAATTACAAATCTCTTTTCCTGCGTCTCAGTCCAACCAGTCCGGCAAGTCCGGTGCCAAAGAGGAGTACTGTGGCTGGGATGGGGACTGCGGAGGGAACAAGGTCATGAAACTTCACGATCTCATCCATGTAATTTCCTTGAAAAAAATAGGAATCAGAACTACCCGGAACAAGGGTTCCCTCAAGAGAAGAATAAGTGCCGGAGCTATCCTTATAATAAAACGAAAATGTTCCATTTGAACCTTTAACATCAACACCATTTGAAAAAGATTTGGTATTTGGATCATAATTTAGTGTTAGTTCCTTCATTGGTAGGCTTGTATGGTCAAACAAAGAATAATATTGCGTCGTATTCCCTAAAAAATTAGTCGCATACATACCAAATTCCTCTCCGGTCTCAAATTTTGAATTAGCATAACTTTGTTGGAAGTTAGTGAAGTCAATTTGAAATATTAGTTCATAGGGAACTGATGAGTCTCTTGCTTCCCAAACACTCGCAGCCAACGCCGACCCAGCCATCGTAAAAACCGAACAAGCCACTAACAAAGCCATCATAATTACTTTTAATCTTTTCATGTTTAATTTCTCCTTAAAATTATTATTATTCCCAGTCGATTCTTGCTTCTTAAAAGTCAAATGAATCGTCCTAAGCCTTTATTTTTAAGACAGAATATTCAATTCCATCTTTTCACTACTGTATCCACAAAGGTTTTGAGCTGGTTTTGATGCAGGTAATTGAGGCTGCCGAACTTTACCCCAACTTTACGGCTTCTTACTGCCGACGTGGTTTTCATCTCACTATCTTCATCCAGAGTAACAGAATAAACTACAGAACAGGGTATCCGTGACATATAGAATTCATTATCCAGAGTAAACAGATCCATTGAAGAGTAGTCATGTCCATTCTCGGAATCGGTAAAATGCTTGCAGCAGACTCCCCCCATGCTGATATCACACAATTTGCCGATTACATTTTTTTCCATGCCAAATACAGCATACACATCTTTTGGGGGTGCAATGCGCGGATATTTGCGCACCTCGGTTTGTCTCATCTCTGTTGCGTCCATAACATTCTCCCTGCAGTTGTCATATTACCGAGTCAAATAAGTTGTTGTTTAATACCCGAGCCAAACAAGTTGCTGTTCAAGCCAACCAATTTGCTGTCCAATGCGTTGATTCATTAAATATCAAGCATAAACTGCATGCAAAAAAAAAGCCGGGCTACCTTGTCAAGGCAACCCGGCTATCTTATGATAAATATCAGATCCGTGGCTTTCCGTCCCTGCTTCACAACAGGTTTGGCTTTTTCAAAACAAACTTTGTAAAGAGCACCATGGTCGTAAAAAATAACAACCTAAAATCTTTTCTTAAAATTCTTCACTGTTGGATTGTACCTTAATACACAATAAAAATAAAGAAAAGGGGGATTTATTACAGTAAAAAGTGGGTATATCGCTATACCCATTGTGGGTATATCTATCTGTTTTTATTTTATATTACTTTATTCAAGTACTCTACCATATTTAATTTTTTATTTTGAATATTTAGCTTGCTTCTAATATTTTTTCGATGTGTCTTGACTGTACTTTCAGAAATAAACAGACGATCCGCTATCTGTGGTGAGGTTGCTCCCTGTTTAATAAGCAGTGCCACCCGCATCTCGGCAGGGCTGAGTTGATTAAAACTATCAGACCCATATGTAAGCTCCCTGACCATTGACTTGATCTGGGAGATAAGCATGTCAAGTTCGAGCTCAAACTCTTCACTATCTTTGTCAGCCTCCTTAAGAAAAAGTGCGCAAGGCAATATTCTCTCTTCAATCTGCTTTGCAACTTCAACCTCTTTATCCTGGCTGATCTTCTCATATTTTCTGGCAAGCAGTGCAATAGCCTTGTTGGTCTCCAGAAGCTCCACGCTCACCGAATTATGGATTCTCTGGAGAGTTTCTATTCTTATATCTCTTCTTATGATCTCTTTTTCAAGCAATATCTCCTGCTCGGTCATCGCAGTAATTCTATTGTTCGGGGTTAAAAATGGAGCATCACTGCCTGAATCTGATAAAGCGGGATTTAAATTTCCCATTTTATACCTCTCTTTGCGGAACAGCACTTCTCCGTTTCCGGTTAAATCTGGAGATCTCATTGCCAATGCTATCTTCTGCTAAAATAAGCAGCTTCGCTGCAATAATACTCAAAAACGACACCTTGCTATAGTTTTTCAGGCATATGAGCATCTGTCTGAATCAGGATGGCCAGGATTTACAGGATGAATAAGGATTTGTATCCTGTCAATCCTTTCATCCTGAATATCCTGATTCAGACAGTGTTGACAAGGTTCATGACTTGACAGGTGTCGACTTTGAGTAAACACAGAATTGTTGTAATATCTATTTTGCAGTTACTCCAGAGCTTTTATTCAAAGAATCATTTTTTAAAAATGACTCTTTCATTCTGGAGACATAATCAAAGGCAATTTTTAAATTTTGAGATTTTTCAATTATAATAAGGCGTTGAAGATTTTTTATTAATTGATCTCTGCAGAATTCAGCTCTGGATTTTAGCTCATCAATGTGAGATTCCACCTGGGTTTGAATCATCTGAACACTGTTTTCCAGCATCTCAATCCTGTGGCAAAGGACCTGATACTCATCTTTACTGATACAGCATGAGGCTGGAGCACCGTTGCCTTTTGTATAACCAGAGAGTGAACCCTCTTCTGAACCATCTTTTGAAGAGCTGATCTGGCCTGTCTGGCACTCTATCCTGTTGTTCAAGTCTATAATGCCATCGGTATCAGAGTCAATATTGTCAGTTTCAGAAGCGGTATAAAGCCCCATTCCGCCCTTGTCTGCCAGAACCTGTTCAACAATGGCTGCAGAGACAGGATTTACCTCATCTGCAAATCCGTAAACAAGACAGGCATCACACAACAGATTGATTACTCTTGGTATTCCACTCGAAGCTTTTGTAATCATATCAATGGCTTCATTACTAAAAAGATCGGCGGAACATCCAGCGATCTTTAGACGGTGGGAGATATAGTTCAGGGTATCTTGAGCATCCATGGGTGCCAGGTGATAACTTACGGCAATCCTCTGGGCAAACTGATGCAGTGTTCTGGAACGAAGTTTCTCTTTAAGTTCAGGTTGACCTACAATCATGATCTGCAAAAGCATCTCGTCATCGGTCTGAAGGTTGGAGAGCATCCTGATCTCCTCAAGCACCTCATTGGTAAGATTTTGAGCCTCATCAATTATCAGAAGAACTTTTTTACCTTTTGAATAACATGCAATAAGATGTTTGTACAAAAGTTCCAGTGCGTCTGCCTTGTTAATGTCAGGATCATACTCAATTTCAAACTCACCAAGAATCATTTTAAGAAGGTCGCTCGAAAACACGATGGTATTAAAAATGACGGCGACTTCAACATCTGTTTCTGCCTCAATATTGTTAAGAATGTGGCGAACCAGAGTGGTTTTCCCCATCCCTATATCCCCTGTCAGCATTATAAACCCGACATTTTCCGTTAAGCCGTACTCAAGGTAGGTTAACGCATTTTGATGCCGTGAGCTCAGATAGATATATGCCGGGTTTGGAACCAGTCTGAACGGTTTTGCTTTGAGACCGTAAAATTTAGTGTACATCTAACCTTCCGTTAAATCGGTTTCTTCAATTAATTCTAAACAAATATCAAGGTTGTCAGATTGTCAAGCTCTTTTGTTCGATATTGATCCAGCCAATTGTCAAGATCTTTTGTTCGATATTGATCCAGCCAATTGTCAAGCTCTTTTGTTCAACAACAATCCAACTATTTTCTCTTTGGGCAGCATTGAAAGTGCCTTTTTTACATCTTTTTCCGGAGTCACTCCTGCTTCAACAACCATTATTATTCCATCCATCATGGGGGCCATGGATAGTGCTTCGGCATGTTCTAAAACCGGCGGGGCATCAAACAGGATATATCTGTCATCATAACGGTTCTTCATCTCCAGAATAAGCTCCTCCATAGCTCTGGATGAGAGAAGCTCCGAGCCGTCAAGAACAGTTCTGTTACCGGATATCAAGGTCAGTTTATCAATGCCTGGCCATATTATCAGCTCATTTAAGGGTGTCCCCTCCATAAAGTAGTCAATCAGGCTGAAACTGCTTTGAATGCCAAGATAGCGGTGAATATCCTGCCCTGTAAAATCACAGTCCACAAGAAGAACGGTCTGGTTCATGCCCCTTGCGAATGTAAAAGCCATATTGATGGCGTTTACGGTCTTGCCCTCTTTTTTGTTGGGGCTTGTGATCATGATGGTGTTCAGGGATTTAAACTGCGGTTGCTGCTGGATCCTGGTTTTCAGGATTTTATAACGCTGAATCTCATCGCTGTTTGGCTTGATGCACACTCCTCTGTTGGCAGCCACAACATCAGGATCGATCTTGTAAATCTGAGAGCTGGAGTAGGTCGGTTTTTTCCACAACTCATCTTTTGCATCCTTGGCGTCATCATGCACAGGCTTTATTATGTGAAACTCTTTTGAAATATCTGCAGCCATGAGACTTTCATTCTTCATTTTGCCCGACAGGGCATGGCCGTTATCAGGAGGAGTATCCTCTGGAGCCATATATAGAAGCTCTTCTGTGGGACTCTTTGCAAAAGAGAGGTTTTTATCAGTCAGTTTTTCCCTTTCATCCCGTGCTTTTTCAAGTGCTTTTCTCAATTTCATACTGCAAAATTTTCCTTATATCATCAGAGAGAGACGATTCATAACTTTAGAGGTAAGTACATTCAGATCCATCACATAAAAATGAAAAGCTGCAAGTCCCCCAGTTACAAGAGCGGCAAACAGAACAATTCCTATGCTCCATTTTACTGTCCGCTTCACTTTATCCTTAAAGGTGATAATCTGCGGGATCTCTGCCAGTACAGGGAAACCTGTGACCCGCTCCAGAGATTCGGCATTTCTGAACGAGGTGTCCGAGAACTCCACAAGTGCGGCCAGTCCGACTCCGGCACCGATTCCCAATACAAACCCTATAAGCACAATGGCAAGACGATTGGGTTTATAGGGTTTTTCCGGTAATCTTGCCGGCTCAATAAGGGTGAAGCGCTCCCCTTTTTGTTCTGTCTGAAGAGAGAGAGAGAGTGTGGCCTCCATCATTTTCTGCTGGAGTTCATTATATTTGGACTTCAGATTGTTGATATCTGACACCATGCGGCTGTATGTCTCTTCTATTTTGGGAGTGGCCGAGGTTTTTGCCCTGAATTCATCAGCCTGCCTCTTGAACTGGGCGATCTGCTCTCTGACAGATGCCATATCCGAGCGGGTACCTGAAAGCTGGGATGAAAGAGAGATATAAACAGGATTATCAGGCTTGCCCCTGGTGTCTGCTTTTTTTCTCTTCACAACCGCCTTGACCTTTTCAATCTCCTTTTTGGTGTTAATCACATCAGGGTACTGATCGGAGAACTGACTTTTCAGATTGGCAAGCTGCATCTCAAGTCTCTTTAGATGAACCTCCTCTTCTATCTCGGTATTGGCCTTTACCGTGGCAAGCTGGCTTTCAAGGAACTCTGCTCTCTCTTTAAGGCCGTTGAGACGTTCTTGTTCACGCTCAATGGCGTGTTCAGCTCCGCTTAATGTCTGCATGTTCAACTGAAAAAATTCAGGAAGACTTGAAATATTGGCCTGCTTGAACTCAGAGAGTTCAGCCTCCTTCTCGTTCATGCTTATCTTTACCCGTTTAATCTCGTCATTTAAAAAAGTTACAGTTTCTGATGCCTGCTTCTCCCTGTCCTGAATATCTTCACTTAAGTAAAATGAGGTGATTGTACTTACAACCTGCTGAACCTTGGATG
The DNA here is from genome assembly GCA_015231705.1 of Desulfamplus sp. Taxonomy (GTDB): domain Bacteria; phylum Desulfobacterota; class Desulfobacteria; order Desulfobacterales; family Desulfobacteraceae; genus Desulfamplus. Next base: position 11,688 of record JADGBC010000081.1, read on the forward strand.
GATTTCTGCCCTCATAAGATACGGTAAAGGCAATGGTCATAACCTTTTCCCGCCCTGTTTTAGGGTCAGGCAGCTCAACATTTACAGGGGTGAGCTTTATGTCTTTACTCATGACTGCAATGATCTCATCCGTAGTCTTTTTCTCCTTGAGGTCGGCATAGAGATCAAACTGCTTAATCAGCTCCATAAGCCTTGAGGAGGTCATCACCTTTTGATTTATGCTCTGGATTCGCTGCTCCGCGTAGGAAGTCATGCTGGCTTTAACGTAGTCCCCGGGTATCTCCTGCTCCTTGATCAATATTGTTGATTCTGATTTATAGACTGGCGGCAGAATCAGTGCGATACCGACAGAAGCGGCAATTATTAACATGGCCGGAATGATCAAAAACCATTTCCGCAGGTTAATAATTGCAATAATGTCGCTGATTCCTAATGTACTCTCTTCCATTCACTCACTCCAATGTTTGCATTATTATTTTTAAATCCTAATTCAGACTAAAATTTCTTACAACAGTTGCATAGACCCTGTTTCTATCTCTATAAAGATCATTTGCCCTCTCTTCCACCCTTATGTAGTTCCAGTTTAACGACCCCCTCCACATCCTGGAGAAATCATATGTCATTCCGGCAATACCGCTCAGTGTCAACTCATCAATATCAGAACGGCTGACTCTGTCGCTCTGATTGAGATAACAGGTTCCAGAGAGCCTTGTGCTAAGTTTTTCAGAGATCTTACGGGTATATTTAAGGGAGATTGCACTTCTCTCTGTGGTACCGTTAAGGCCGCTTGCTGTCTGTACATCCCGTGAGATATTGGCGTCAATGCGGTCATAGAGTCCTGTGTAGCTGATGCCGCTGAAAAGAAGCCAGCCCCAGTTGGTTCCACCGTCAACTGAAGATTGTGCACTATAAAGAGTGGTATCAGCAGAGGTAATTGAGAGACTTGAATCTTCAACTGAAGCAAGGCAACTTGCACCTGTTTTCAAAAAAAATGAGAGTCGCTCGGTCATCTGCCTTGAAAATCCGGCTGTAATGTTCCACACATCATAGTCAGAGCTGGAAATATAGTTCTGAATCAGCCCTGATGGAGCCGAGCCCTCTTGAGGGTCAACAATAACAACAAGAATATCATCTGGCAGATCCTCAAAATTGAGCTCCCTGACAAATGGAGATTCAGACTGATAGTTCATGTAACTTATATCAAACAGGGCTGTGGTGTTTCTAAACAGTTTTGAGATGTTGCGGGAGAGGGAAAACTGAGCTCTCAATGTGTCATTGTTTTCGTTGCCCCTGACTTGAATATCTTCATTGGTATATCCGGCAGTAAAATCAAGGTTTGTTATCTCCGAAAACTGATATTGACCGGAAAGCCCGCCGCGTATCTGTTCTCTCTCTCCTGCGATCGTAAGGCCTGTATCATCTATTTCGCGATCACTTCTGGAATCCTCCAGATATCCTGCCGAACCCCCAATCTTGAGTCTCTCGGTAAGACGGTAGTCAACAGATGCAGAACCATGTTTGTCCACGGAATTGAGTTCATCATAATCTTTATAAAAGATAGCATCCAGAGATGCTCTCAGATCACTGTCAAGTCTTGGGGTTTTTTGTTTTACAGAGAACGCGGGAGAGATTGTGCCAATATAATCTTGCTGAGGATTATCATGTTCAAACAGTATATTGTCGTTATACTCCTGCTCAATGCTAATCTGTGGTTCAAGAAAAAGAGTCTCTCCAGAAGCACTCAAAGGTGTAAGGGCCAGAGAGCAGACAGCAATAATAAAACAGTAAATTCCCCATCCTGGGTCTATTTTTGCCGGTATAAGAGAGTAGTAGCACATATCATGGCACCACAATCACATCACCGCGTTGAAGAGCGATGTTCTGTTCTAAGTGTTCTCCATCCACAACGTCCTTGTAGTTAAAGGGAAACTGAATTGTCTGCTCCCCTTTTTGCCTGTATATGCGGATCTTCTTCTCATCTGCAAACGGGTTGAGGCCACCTGCCATGGAGAGTGCCTGAAGTACGTTGATCCGGCTGCTCAGCATAAAATGTCCGGGTCTGTTCACCTTTCCTATAACATACAAAAGCATGCTGTTTACCTGATTGATGCTGACAGAGATTACAGGGTCAGGCATATAGACGCGTATTTTGCTCTCCAGCTCATCTTTCAACTGAGTGACAGAACGACCCTCAGCCTTTATCTCGCCCACTAATGGAAAGTGGATTTTCCCGTCCGGAAGCACGATCATCTGTTTGGTCAATGCAGGATCTTTCCAGACAGATATATCAAGTATATCTCCGGTGCCAATGCGGTAATCCTCCAGAACTGGATTGAGAGGTTCATTGCCGGCAAAAGAGGGTGCAACAGATAGAAGAACAACCAGTAAAAAATAGCTCATGAATCTTTTCATTTTTTATATCTCCATATGTTTAAAAATACGTTTTATGATTTGCCTGTTTTTTTGGCCATTTGTCTGAATCAGGATGGTCAGGATTAAAGGATGAAGAGGATTCATAATCTATCCTTCCTTATCCGTTAATCCTGATTCGGACAGTTATATAAGTTATGGTAAAGTTCCAGATCAAAACCAGTTTAAATAACTGGCACGGCCGGAGCGAGGTATTGCTCTTGGCCACAACGAAGAATGAAAGTCGCATGATTACTGCTATTTCAAGAGACTTTCACATAAAATAATACTTATTTTATCTCGTCAAGCAGCTTTTGTGCCTCATCTTTTCCCTGAAAATCTGCCTTGACCTCAAGGGCTTTTAGCAGCACTTTTTCAGCTTCAGCCCTCTTTCCCGTATTATTATAAATCACCCCCATATGGTAATTTATCACAGGGTGGTCCGGGATGCTCTTCAGAGCGGCCTCAATGTTTTTCTCAGCCTCTGCAAATTCTCCTCTCTTATACTGAATCCATCCCACTGTATCCTGAATATATGGAGAGCCTGGATTCAGCAAAAGTGCTTTTTGGGCAAGATCAAAGGCTCTTGCAAGTGCCACAGGTGATCCATCACTCTCTGCAAGCAGAAATGCAAGATTGTTTGCAGCATCCCAGGAGTCAGGAGCCTGCGTCAGAACCTGTTCATAGATATCCATTGCACGGGTGTAGTCCTTGTTCTGCTCGTACATGCTGCCAAGGGCAAGCCATGCCTCTGTATTGCCCGGATTTTCACGACAGAGAGACTCTGCCTCCTTGATCTCTCCTTTTGAAAAGTGGTAGCGTACAAGAATCGCGGTCAGCTTTTGCATGTCATCAGATGCAGCCTTGTTGTCAGGATGCTTTTTTACCCGCTCTTCCATGATGGCACGGGCTGAGGCAATATCCTCTTTAAGCAGATGAATTTCAGCCGTGGCTTTCATGATAATGTCTGAATCAGGATCTTTTTTCAAAGCATCTTTAAGAACATCCAGTGCAAGGCCGTAATCTTTATTTAAAGCATGTGCCCTTGCAATAGCAATATGTGCCTCAATTATATCTGGATGGTCATTTACCACAATTCTGAATGATTAAACAGCACCTCCCCAATCTTTTTCAGCAAGTTGAAGCTTTCCCTTTATCATCTGGGC
>JADGBC010000082.1 GCA_015231705.1 Desulfamplus sp.
ATGCTGTGAAGATTTATCTGAATTGTCGGCGAGGACTTGCCATTGACAAATTATGGTTTAAACAGATATCTGGAAAACCACTGGTTGGAACATTGCCTCATGGATACTACAATGATATTTCATGGGGAGCTGATTATTACACTGGGCATTTTGTGGCTGAATCGCCAGGACAGTTTAAAATCACGGATTTAAATTCTGTTGAGCCTAAGATTGATGTTCGAGAGTCATTTATTGAAGTTAAAGGCCGCATCCTCACTCCTTCGGGTTATGTTATCAAATCCATTTGTATTTATAACAATTTACCGATGATTAATATAGAATATAAATTTGAATGGGATCGCTTTCAGCCCTCTTCACTCCGATTAGGCCATATTACACTGTTGCCAGAATCTTTTGATAGGTTAACTCTTTTTTATCGTACTTCAAATGGAGGATATATGCCAGATACATTTTTTTTAAACTCTGAAAAATCTTCTCCAAATATTCATCATAGTGCTGCCTGCTCTTTTCTGGTTTCTGCTTCACATGCTGTTGGTATTACAGATGGCATTATAGATATTGGTGATGCAGATCATTACATTCGTGTGAATGTGGATAAGCAAAGTGCTGCTTTAATTGGAATGATTGTGTATTCTAAAGTCGATGATGTCTGGTTCTATCGTCTTATACTGTCTGCAATGGAGATGGATGATACGTCCATGCAATCTTTATATGAAACTGTAGGGGCAGGCCTCTGTGCCTGCCCTTGCGAGGGCACCCATAAAGGAGTGCCCCTACAGTTTCATCATTCGTTGTGCCCGCCAGGGTATGGCCGTTATAGGGATCATAAAACGGGTATCAACAGGCAATGGAAATTTGAGCAAAAGTTTTGTTTTTCCATCACAGGCAGCAAAGGCACTTACAACTCTTGAGATACTATTTTTTGTAAACAATCTATTGATAAAATTTCTTTGTTAGTATCGCTTTTGTAGAGAAAATTGTCAGGCACACCTTTGGCGTCTTTATATGACCCCCCTGTCCACCATTTATTGGTCGGCAGTATAATATACTGGTTATTGAATTCAATTGTATTGCACCCCTCCTCTTCTGTAATTAGTGTCTCATGTAGTTTTTCACCAGGTCTGATGCCTATGTATTCAATCTGACATTCCGGTGCGACAGCTTTTGCAAGATCGTCTATTCTCATACTTGGGAGTTTGGGAATAAATATCTCTCCTCCCTGCATATACTGAATGGCATTGATAACAAACTGTGATGCTTGTTCTAAAGTAATCCAGAACCGTGTCATTCTTGCGTCTGTGACGGTAAGTTTTCCAGTCTCTTTCTGCTTATTGAATAGAGGTACCACACTGCCACGGCTTCCAATGACATTACCGTACCTGGCACAACTGAAAATGGTGGATCTCTGTCCTGTATAAGAATTCCCGCTGATAAAAATTTTTTCAGCACATAGCTTGGTTGCTCCATACAGGTTGACTGGATTGGCAGCTTTGTCAGTACTTAATGCCAATACTTTTTTAACACCTACATCAATGGCTGCATCAATAACATGCTGTGCTCCGATCACATTTGTCTTAACAGCTTCAAAAGGATTATATTCACATGCGGGAACCTGCTTAAGTGCTGCAGCATGTACCACAATATCAACCCCCTCCATTGCCCGTTTCAGCCGTGGAAAATCTCTCACATCTCCAATGAGATATCGGATGGTGGTGTTATTGATATTTTGTCGCATTTCATATTGCTTTAATTCGTCGCGGCTATAAACTCTGATAGCTTTTGGAGGGTGATGACTCAACAGGTATCTGCAAAAAAATTGCCCAAAGGAGCCTGTTCCACCTGTAATAAGAACCTTCTTATTTTCCCAGTCAATTTCTCCTGGGTTTGTATTGCCCTGACCAAGTAATATTTTTGCCTGTGAGATGCTGTTGTTGTGATCATGCAGAATAGTCTTTATCTGAAAAAAAGTGGTAACATCTTGTCGAGAATATCTTCTTTGTCCTCCGGCTGTTTTTTCCGGATTGATAAATTCTGAAAACTCTTTTTCCCAGTACCTTATGGTGGACATGGGGACTTCAATTTTTTCACTTACATCTTTGATTTTGAATTCCATGATTTCCCCTTATGCTACAAATATATAGATAGTCTGTATTATGTTTACAATATCGGCGGTTTTTATTGAAACTTTAATTCAACTTTGAGTTCAACTTTTGATTTTGTTTTAAATTTGCAATCTAGCAAATTATAACCCTAGTACAGTCGGGCGTAAATCTTATTACACTTATTGGAGCCGATTCTTAAATATTCATATGAATATTCGGCACAAAAAAGCAACAGAGAACTTATGCCGAGCTGTACTAGAGCTATATTAGCGTCCATTTAGCTGTTTATCTTCCAAGTAACCATAGAATAAGAGTGCAGTTTGGAAAAGAGGATAAATACAAAAAACTTAAAGTAAATTGAATGGTGCTTATCTTATAACACCATATGGAGTCAATAGAATTCGAATGAGTTTGATACCATGTTCTTTCTATGGACTTGACGAGAAACACTCCTGCTGGTAATAAGATCGCATGAAAGAAGAATCTATAAAATATGAGCGGTGGCGCAAAGAGATGGTTGACCGACAGATTATTGCCCGCGGCATAACAGACACAGCAGTTCTTGATGCAATGCTTACGGTACCAAGACATCTGTTTGTCAGCGAGGCACTGATTGACAGTGCCTATATGGATTATCCCCTTCCTATTGGAGAGGGGCAGACCATTTCACAGCCCTATATTATTGCGGAGATGACCCAGGCACTTCAATTGAAAAAGGAGCATCGTGTCCTTGAAATAGGCACAGGTTCAGGCTATCAGGCTGCGATACTTGCTCAGATTGTCTCCCGTGTTTATACAGTTGAGAGAAACAACAATCTGTTCATGAGGACCAGAAAGCTGTTTGATACGCTGAAATATCATAATGTAATTGCAAAATATTCTGATGGAACTATAGGCTGGAAATCGGAAAGCCCATTTGATGCTATCATGGTAACAGCGGGGGGCGAAAAAATTCCCCAGCCTCTTATTGACCAGCTTGAAACAGGCGGCAAACTTATTATGCCTGTAGGAGGGTTGATGTTTCAGGAGCTGCTTCTTCTTGAAAAGAGACAATCTGGCACTTCAATTACCAATCTTGGTGGTTGCAGGTTTGTCAAATTGATTGGACAGCACGGCTGGAAGGATTGATCGTTTATAACGATCATTCTCTGGCAGACACCAGTAAAGACAAAAGTTCTATAAGATTATATGAAAGTCTCTATAAGGATCTGTTTTTTATGAAGACTTTCATTTCTTCGATTGTGGCGGGGAACCGCCATGTATGTTTTATGGCCAACTAAAGAGACTTTCACATAAAATGCTAAAAAAACTTTATGACTGGGTACTTGGCTGGGCAGAAAGACCTGGAGGAACATGGGCACTATTTATTCTTGCCTTCTGCGAATCTTCTTTTTTTCCAATACCCCCTGATGTGTTGCTTATTGCACTTGCTGTCGGTGCTCCCTCAAAGGCGTTCAGGTTTGCACTGGTCTGTAGTGTAGGATCTGTTCTTGGTGGTATTGTGGGCTATATCATTGGATGGCAGTTCATGGGTATTGCCGGAGAGAGGATAATAGCTTTTTATGGTTTGGGTCATCAGATTGACTACATTGCCACACTTTTTCGCCAGTGGGATGCATGGGCAGTTGCAATTGCGGGTTTTACACCCATTCCATACAAACTCTTTACAATCTCTGCCGGTGCCTTTGATGTCAGTTTTCCCGTGTTTGTAATCTCTTCTGCAGCTTCACGTACTTTACGGTTTGTGCTTGTAGCGGGCATGATATACTTTTTTGGTGCCGGAATTCGCAATTTTATAGAAAAATACTTTAATCTTCTGGCTACAGCCTTTACTGTACTTTTGATAGCTGGATTTGTCGCTATCAAGTTTCTCTTTTAGAACTTTGCTGTTTGTATATTTTTATGCAAAACACCCTTCGAGTCATAAGAAAAGATGGTTTTGCTTTTGAATTTAATCCGGAAGCGTGCAGTTTATGTTCTGCCGGATGTTGCAGAGGAGATTCTGGCAATGTATGGGTTAATCCTGGTGAGATTCAAAATATCTGCAATCTTGTGGGGTTAAATCTGATTGATGGAATGAACCGGTTTTTCGAGAAAAGAGAAAACCGGTATTCCATTCGTGAGTGCGTTGACGACAATTACTCCTTTGCTGAAAATAAGTTCTCTGCCCCCTTTACTGAAAATAAACGGACATGGCCGGATTTGGCCACCCCCAATAACGAAAATGAGATCGTGCATTTTAATGGTAAATTATCTGATGTCAATCAATCTCCTGAGAACAAAGGCTTTCGTTGCATTTTTCTCGATAATGCTCATAAGTGTTCAATCTATCCTGCCAGACCTCTTCAATGCCGGACATTTCCATTCTGGAATCATTTTAAAACAGATATGAAACTGTTGATTCAGGAGTGCCCGGGGCTCAAGATGTTATAACCGGCACGGCCGGAGCGGGGTTTGGCTTCCGGCCACAACGAACAATGAAAGTCAAATAGGCACGTCCATTTAAAGAGACTTTCATATAAATTTAAAAAGATTATGCCTACAAAATATACCCTTTTGCAAGCTCAATATATGTTTGGGTTTGCGACTCTATCCACTTCTCATTGCGTCCCAGCTCCTGAGCCATTATCTGTGCCACTTCAGGTGCCATATCCATGCTGACCCTTGCGTCAAGAAGAAGCATCCTTACCCTTCGGGACAAAAAATCCTCAACAGTTCTTGCCATTTCATGCCGTGCCGCCCATACGACATGTGCCCTTGTGTATTCATAATCAGGATGCAGCCTCTTTCCAAGGGTTTCGTTCTGGTGAACCATATCCTCTATCTGTGCCCGATCTGATCCATAAAAGTATGCTGGTGAATCAAAATCGGTATTTTTGACATAACCGTGAATCGGCATATTGTGGGTGACGCATTTTTTTTCAGGCAGCCCGCCAACCAGCCACGCCTTGTTTACTGTATCTTCTGCCATTTTACGGTATGTTGTCCATTTGCCGCCGGTAATGGTTATAAGACCGGAAAGAGATACCATCAGCTTGTGGCTTCTTGATATCTCCTTTGTGCTTTGTTCTTCATCTTTTTTCTCTTTTTCGGTATCGTCAGACTCTTTGAAGTCGCTTTCCTGTGCGGCAAGAGGCCGAAGCCCTGCAAAAACACTCAAGACATCAGCCCTGCACGGATCTTTTTTCAGGTATTGTGCCGCTGTAGTCAGAACAAACTCAATCTCATGTTCCAGTGCACGCGGCTCAAGTGAGGTATCATCCATTTTCAGCGGAGTGTCGGTTGTGCCGACAACCACTTTGCCGTGCCAGGGAACAGCAAACAGCACCCTGCCATCAGATGTTTTGGGAATCATGATTGCAGAGTCTCCCTGCAGAAAAGATTTATCCAGAACCAGATGGATGCCCTGGCTTGGACGTATCATTTTTTTCGATGAGGGATTATCCATCTTAATGATTTCATCAACAAAAATACCAGTGGCATTTATAACAACCTTAGATTTGATAACGTGAGTAAGCCCGCTCTCTATATCCCTTGCTGAAACACCTGCTATGAAGTTATCTTCATCCCGTATAAGATCTGTCACCGGCATGTAGTTTATTACAATAGCACCGTTCTCCACGGCGGTTTGGGCAAGGTTGATGGCCAGACGAGAATCATCAAACTGGCCGTCATGGTAAATGACTCCGCCGTTGAGGTGGCTCTCGTCTAAGTTGGGGATAGCCTGCATAGTCTCTTTACGAGATATCTTTTCTGATGGCCCAAGCCCGAGTTTGCCTGCCATCATGTCATATACTTTCATCCCGATATTGTAGAAAGGGCCCTCCCACCAGTCATAGCTTGGAATGATAAATGCCTGGTTTTTAACAAGATGTGGAGCATTCTGACGCAGAAGACCCCGCTCATGAAGAGCCTCAAATACTAATGATATATCCCCTTGTGCAAGATATCTTACACCTCCGTGAACCAACTTTGTGCTTCGGCTGGATGTGCCTTTTGCAAAATCAGACTGCTCCAGCAGAACTGTCGAGTAACCTCTGGAAGCCGAATCCACAGCTATTCCAAGACCCGTGGCCCCACCGCCTATAATCACGATATCCCATATCTTGTCAGGATTATCTGTTAGCCTCTTTAATAAATGGTCTCTTTTCATAGTCTCTCCTGTATTTAAGATTATTAGGGGGTTGATTCAATCCTTGAATCTTTTAATCCTGTGAATCTTAATTCAGACATAGGGCAAATAGAAACATTGATAACAACATATTGTCTTGTATTAACTCCTGTCTGAATTAGGATTGTTATGATTTCAGGATTAATACGGATTATTGATTTATCAGCAATAGTTTAAGTTCTCTCTGGTTTGCCTTAAGATTCTGGTTTGCCGATTCAAGCTGTTCTCTGCTTGATATTACGGCTGTTCCTTTTTGATCATCGCTGATTGTGAAGTATTTTTCAGCCGCATTTATTATGCTCTGCCTGTCAAGGCCAAGCAGAGACTCTTTGAACTGCTTGCGTTTTTCATCTGTCAGGCCAAGAATTGTCCGGTAAAATGCTTTTATTGAAGCAGGCCCCGGGGTCTCTGGCTTGTCAATATCCGCACACACCTGGAGAATTGCCTCTTTGATATCCTCTTCCGTATAGTCACCGCTGGTTATAAAACCGCAGGCATTCTGGTAAACCTCAAGAGTTCTTCTTATGTTAGGATCTCTGTACGAGGCAAACGAGAAAATTCCCTCTTCAGCATTGTACATGGCAAAACCGCCATATGCACCGCCTTTTTCGCGGATTTCCCTGTGAAGATATAAAGAGCGCAGAATCCTGCTGATCGCAGCTAATGCAGGTGCATCAGGGTGATCCATTCTTACTGTTTTAAATGCCTGAGCCACAAAAGAGACTGATGTGCTGGTCATCCACCCTTCAAAAGGATAACAATTATCTGAACTATCTCCTGACGATCCATTGACCTTATCCTGTCTGTAAACATTGTTTAATGAGTCAATAGATTGTCTAAAATCAATGGCTGCCCCAGCTGGAAGTGAATCAACCATCCTGGCAATATTGTGATCAGCAAGCAAAAGAGCTCCTTTGTCTCCTGCAATGGCTGATTTTAGATTCTCTCTTACAAAGACTTTTGCCGCAATAGCTGAAAGATCTGATGAAAGCTTTTCTGCGATATCAGGCTGCTCCGTAAGAGCCTTGATAAATTTGAACTGTGATATCCCGTGCCACATCTCTGCAATTTGAGAAGAGATACCCAGATCCCTGGCAGCAAGTGATATGGCATAGCGATGTCCATTTGCAACAATCGCCGACTCCATACCTGATCTGTATTGAAGAAGAAGATTTTTAAGCCTTGCAGTGTCAGAAAAGCTGTATTTTGACATCAGTTCACCCGTGATATCAAACAGCGGTTCGATGTTTCTGTTCAAGGCTTTTCCCTGTAGCGACAGGAATGATACGTTATGGTCGCTGCCATTAAAACCTGTTCCTGAATATGGAGATATCCCGATACCGCCGGTGTAAAGATCGATGCGTTCTGCCATCTGGGCATAATCTCTCAGTAAAGTGCCGGCTCCTGTAAAAGCTCTGCAAAAAAATGGAACAAGGCGTTTGAGATCTAAAGGAAGAGCTCCTATTCCGGCTGTGGCTGTAAAATACAAGATATCTGATGTTACCTTGTCATAGCATGTCGAGGCCTTGATATTGTTAATAATATCTGGCGTGATGATCTCAATATCAGGCTTTACATCGCTTAGTTCAAGAGTTGGAAGTACGGAGATCTCCTCCTTTGCATCCTGAAGTGCTTCAAGTGTTTCAGTATCTTTCCTGATCTTCTCCATCTGCTCCGGTGTCATGGTTTCAAGTATATTCTTAAGTTCTTGCTCAATCCTTATGTTCTGCTGCTCTTCCATCTCCTGATCCGGTGCCAGGACAAAAAGAACCCTGTGAGGATTATCAAGAAAATATTCTCTGATCTTTCTTTCAAGAAAGCCGCTTTTTCCGCCTATTTTGCCATTTTTCCCGTCTGCTTTGCCGTTTTGATTTGCCGTCTCCTGTTTTAGCCTTTCAAGATCAGCATCAAATTTCAGGCATGATACAGGATCTCCTCCATGTATCCAGGTTCCTGCAAAGGAGATCAGAATCTTTATGCCAAACGGGTGAGGGGTGTTGGTTATCTCCTTTTTGTGAAACTCTATCTGATGAATTGCCGATTCAAGCAGATTGGGTGCTATGCCTGTGGCACATAGATCTTCAAGGGTGTCAAAAATTAGTTTTTCAACTTTTTCGGCATCATCCTTTCCGATCTCTTTAAGACCACATGCAAACATTGTGTCTCTCATGTCTGAATCAAAGCCGGTACCATCACTTAATGCAGACCCCAATCCTGAATCGATAAGTTTTTTTCTTAAAGGTGAGGCGGAATTGCCAATAAGAATATGTTCAAGAACATCCAGCACAAGCATTTCAAATGAGTCTTTGATATCTGCGGTAAGCCATGCCACACATGCCTGATATTTTTTTTCCGGATTTTCATCCCTGGAAAGAGGGTAGGGTACAGTCACTTTTCTGGGCTCCTTCCAGCGGGGTTGGGCAGAGACTTCAGAATCAGGATCAATGGCTGTAAACCGATTCAGTACCTTTGTACTGATAAAATTAAGGTGTTTTTTGAGAGGAAGAGATCCATATGTATAGAAAAAGGAGTTTGACGGATGGTAATATCTGGCATGAAACGCCTTGAGCTGGCTGTGGGTCAGGGTTGGGATATCTGACGGCTCTCCACCTGAATTAAAGCTGTATGTTGTGTCCGGATAGAGTGCATGCATCAATGATCTGCCCAATACCTGGCTTGGGGATGACATGGCACCCTTCATCTCGTTATAGACCACCCCTTTGTAAACAAGTCGGAGAGCACTCTTTTGTGACTCTGTGATATCCTTTTTTCCTGTGATATCCTCTTTTTTTTCCGTATTTTCTATTGCTGCAAGATCACCGTTATCATCTGTTTCTGCCTCTGTTTCTGACAGCTCAAACTCCAGCCGGTGTCCCTCTTGTTTGAAGCTGAGTTCGTCAATTTTGGGAAAAAAAGCAGCATCCAGATATACATCCATCAAATTATAGAAATCTTTCTCATTCTGAGTTGAAAATGGGTACATTGTCCAGTCAGATGCTGTCAGAGCATTCATGAATGTTGACAGGCTTCGTTTGAGCATCGAGAAAAAAGGGTCACGCACATCATATTTTTCCGATCCGCACAGCACTGTATGTTCCAGAATGTGTGCCACACCTGTGGAGTCTAACGGTACGGTTCTGAAGGTTACTCCAAAGGTATTTTCTCGATCATTGCTTGCAAGGTGTATATGCTTTGCTCCAGTGGAAATGTGTTTCAGTTCATAGAGAATAGATTTGATATCTTCAACCTCTTCTACCCGCAGGATTGTATAACCGGAGATCTCTTCTCCCACTTTGAATTCTGCTTTTAACGGCTCATCTCTGTTCATGTAATTCTCCTTTTCCCGGGATTTAATGTTTTCTTCTGTTGACTCAACGTTTTGCCCTTTTTGTAAGAATGGCGTAAAACCCCTATCTCTTTAGGGTAGGGGGATGTAAGCTATTGGTTGTTTTTTTGTGTAACCTGTTCATTCAATGGTTATTTTTAAAAGTATAATTCATGTTGACACAAACAGCCATATCTTTATAACATCTGAGTTCAGTTTTTGTTTTTACAGGAATTACCGAATTCTAATAACTCAAAATTGACACCTATCAAACCCTGAGCCTTGTCAACACTATCTGAATCAGGATATTCAGGATTAAAAGATTTACAGGATACAAATCCTCCTTATTCATCCCGTAAATCCTGACCATCCTGATTCAGACAGATGCTTATATGCATGAGAAACGATGACAAGGTGTCGTTTTTGAGCATTTAAAGAGACTTTTACATAAAAAGGACAATATGACATATCCAGGAACGCTTCTTAGAGCGTCTCAGCTTTTTGCAAAAAAAGAGTTGGGGCAGAATTTTCTTGCAGACCCTAATGCTGCAAAAAGAATTGTGGCCCTTGCACAGATCTCAAAGGATGATGTGGTACTTGAAATTGGTGCCGGTCTTGGTGCATTGACTGTGCCTGCTGCAAAACAGGCTGCAAAAGTTTATGCGGTGGAAAAAGATGACCGTCTTATACAGCTTCTTCTAAATGAAATTACAGCTGCCGGTATCAATAATGTAGAGCTGATTCACAAAGATATTTTCAAGGTTGATATTGAAGAGATTGCCAGAAGAGAGTTTAGTAATATAGACGACACGGCAGAGGATATAGAAAAGGCCAGAATAGAATGCATGGCAGATGACAGAAAACCGGTAAGAATAGAGCACATGGCGGATGATAAAAAACATGTCAGAGGCAAACTTCTTGTGATAGGCAATCTGCCCTATAACATATCTTCACAGGTTCTCTTCAGGTTGGTTGAAAAAAGGGCATTTGTCTCAAGAGCGATTCTCATGTTTCAAAAGGAGCTTGCCCAGAGAATCTGTGCTCCTCCGGGAGGAAGAGATTATGGACGTCTTTCAGCAGTGATGCAGTACTGCTCTGATGTCAAAACCCTTACCGATGTGGGTGCTGGCCTTTTTTTTCCAAAGCCTGATGTGGAGTCCAGAGTCATTGAGGTAAATTTTTTTACCCCTGCTCCAGATCCATCCGGCAGGTTATATTTTACTGACACTTATGAAGAGTCATCTTTTTTGGGCACTAAATATAATATCTCTGATTATAATCTATCTTTGGAACAGGAGATATTTCTTTTTAAGGTTATAAAGGCTGCTTTTTCCAAAAGAAGAAAGACTTTACGCAACTCACTTGCCGGTTCAGAGCTTGAGTTGAATAAGGTTCAAACAGAAGAGGGGCTTAATGTTGCCGGTATTGATCCTGAGCGAAGAGCAGAGACTCTTGGGGTAACGGAATTTATTGATCTTACGTTGGCTTTTTGGAAAATAAGCCAGGAAAACAGGTGACAATGATGGTTCATTCAAGGATAAGTATCGATAATTTGATAGCAATTGTAGCCAAAGGAGGTAAGGTTAAAACCGGCATTGACGTTTACAATTCAAAAGGTGTACTTCTCCTTGAAAAGAACGTTTTAGTCAACAGTGTCAAAACTCTTGAAACTATTAAGGCTCAAGGTGTTAGAACTCTTCCTTTGAACCCTGAAAATTATGGAGGAATATGGGATGAAGAGGGTAATTATCTCAAGATAGATGCTGATGGTGTCTTAGCTACCGATTCTCCGGAAATAGAAAAATCATCAAAGCAGACAGGTAATTCCAAGACAGGTGCAAAAACAGATCTGTCGGCACAAAAGGTCGATAAGACGAAAAAAGAAGCTCAGACAAAAAAAAACAGGAACTTATCACCGTCCGGAGAGCTTGAAAAAAGGCTGAAAACCATTGAGGATCTCAAAATCGTTGCTGCCCAGCAATATGATCTTGCAAAGCAGCGTGTAAAAAAGACATGTGACGAGATAAAAAAATCAGGAGGCGAGTTTGATTATGATGATGTTGAGAAGCATGTCACTGAAATGGTCTCCTTTTTTAATAGTGTTACTGAAAATCCTTTTGCCTACCTTACTAAAGAGATATTGAATTATGATAATTTTCTATACAGCCATGCGGTAAATGTGTGTGCCATTGGTACCGCCATACTTAACAGGTTTAACAGCAGTTTCAGCAGCATGGTTAACAGGCACATTGATACCTCTTTGCCTGCCGGAGATGAGCTGTTGATATCGTCAGGCAGTATGTCGTCAGGATCTTATGTCTGTTATCTCAAAGATGAGATCGTGGATATCTCTACAGGCTTTTTTCTCCATGATATTGGCAAGGTACTTATTCCAGAGGGGGTACTAAATAAAAAAAACAGACTTACAGTCATGGAGTTTGATATGATTAAAAAACACTCTTATGGTCTTGGAGTGAAGATCCTTGAGAAGAATAGGATCAAGAATAGTGTTATCAAAAATATAGTCAGCCTCCATCATGCCGGTCTGTTTGATGGAGAAAAGAGTGGGTATCCTGAAAATATACACCCTGATGAAATTCCATTGAGTGTCAAGATATGCAAACTTGCTGATATGTACGATGCCATGACATCAAGAAGAGCCTACAGGGAGGCATTCAATCCTATCAATACGGTTACTGATATTTTTCGTAAATATGCCAAGAAAGACAAAATGCTTCAGTTTATACTTCATGCTTTTGTAAAGAGCATTGGTATTTACCCCACTGGCAGCGTTATCTATCTTAAAAATGGCCAACTGGCCTATGTTCTTGAGAGTATCGGGCCATTGGTACTGCCATTTACAGATGCACAGGGGAATATCCTCTCTTCAAGTGCCTCTCCTGTAGATCTTGCAGATAACAATGTGGACGATGAATTGAAAGCAGACGGCTTTCGGAGCATCAAAACACCGCTGGAGGTGTATGATCTGCTCCCATCCTGGCTTAAACCGCTGCATCCGTCTGCTACATCATGATTATGATCTGCTGCCATCCTGTCTGGCTTTGAAATAAACTTGACAGCAATCTAAGGTTATTGAATGAAAATAGTGTGCATTTTCCTTGCATTGGATACACTAACTGTGCAAATATTACGCAGTTTAAAGAATAAATTGTAAAATAGTCCATTCTCTTTAAATAGCAGTCCCCAAGTTTATTATTGATCTATGAATCAGGATTTACGTCCATAGCAGATCTAAGTTTTATTGCCTCGTAAAAAAATCAGATAGACCTTTTACACCATCTAAATTCAATAGGTTACGGTTAAAGAAATGGCTTAAAGCCGACTTTTTATTAGGGAGTCACGTTTAAATAGAGTCATACTTCTAATCTCTGCTGAAATATCCAGCATAATATAATAATATATCTTTTATGTTCATATCTGGCACTCTGCTTGCAACACTCATAATGTAAGTGAAGGAATAGTTTAAAAAATTCCTTTTATGTTAAACTCTTACCAACTTACAGTTGACGTTTGCTGAAGGCAAACATAAGGAGATATATTAAGAGTGATGGTCTCGTCAAAATAAAAACAAGTTTATGATGGACTTCAGGATCTTCTGACAATAATATGAGAGCCTGAAGTCCAACAAGATTCAGATATGATTTTATGTGAAAGTCTCTTGAAATAGCAGTAATCATGCGACTTTCATTATTCGTTTTGGCCAAGAGCAATACCTCGCTCCGGCCGTGCCGGTTATTCAGTTTAAAAATTAACTCTTATGGGCATGGGTAGTTTGATTCACTTATTTCAAGCCATTTTCTTACTTCACCTCATATTTAAACATATCCATAAGTTTTTCTTCCCCAGCAATAGCCTTGATCTTTATGGTATAAATACCTTTTTCTGCAAAGTTGACATCCCCACCAAATCCGTCACCCATACCCATTGCCATGACCTTTTGGATAGTTCCGTCAGGATTTTCAACCAGATAACCAACCTGTGTATTTTCAGGCATTTTGCCGATACCGGATTTTATGAAGAGCATCATATGGTGAGTAGCCTTCATTTCAGGCATATTTTTCATACCCTTCATCTTTTCTCTCATATCAATAAGCTCATAGTTAAAATGGTAGTTTCCCACCATGGACGAGTGGATTGCCTCATTACCACCATTGCTCATACTGTGATTTATGTTCATCTCTTCGGTGCCTGCCATGTCATGAGAAGAATCCTTGGAATCATGAGCCTTCATGTCATGAGAAGTTCCGTGGCTGTCCGAGGCTGCCATTGAAAATGTTGAGAGCGAAATCGCAATAAAAAGTGAAATAGCTGTAATCATTAGAGTTTTCTTCATGGCATTCTCCTTGTTTGTGTTTTTATCTGTTTCATTAAAATATATTTTTACGATAATAAAGTCGTATTTTTACGGTGAGCAATATAATAAAAATGTAAAAATACAGGCATGTTTCATTTCCCACTTTACACTTTCCTGAATGATATGCCCTTTTTCGGGGATCGCCCTCCAAAAAGTGTAAAGTACTTTTGACCTCAAATGAAGGATGCCAAAATACAAATAGCCTAATTTGACAATTTGATATCACAGCTTCCCCTGATAACCAAACTCCCATTTTTTCCATGTCAGATAGACAGCAGGAATGATAATCAGAGTAAGTATTGTTGAAGAGATAAGACCCCCGACCATTGGTGCTGCGATACGCTTCATCACCTCTGATCCGGTTTCAGATCCCCACATCACAGGCAAGAGACCTATTACAGTGGTTGCAACTGTCATGATTTTTGGTCGAACCCTTTCAGCAGCCCCTTCAATAATACCTAAAACCATGTCTCTATATGAGGTCATGGAACCGCCTTTGACCCGTCTTGCAAAAACTTCATCCAGATAGACCAACATCACCACACCTGTCTCTGCGGCAAGGCCGGAAAGTGCAATAAATCCAACAACCACTGCCACAGAGACATTGTAATCCAGAAGATAAATCAGCCATATGCCTCCCACCATGGCAAAGGGCAGCGTGCCCATGACGATAAGAGCCTCAATTATGTTATGAAAATGGATGTACAGCAAAATAAAGATAATGATAAGGGTGGCCGGAACTATAAGATTCAAAGTCTTCTTTGCCTTTTCCATATATTCATACTGTCCTGACCACACAATGGAGTATCCTGCCGGTATATCAATGTTCTCCAGAACCACCCGTTTGGCATTTTTAACGTATGACCCCAGATCTACATCCTTTATATCAACATAGATCCAGGCAGTTCTTCTGGCATTTTCACTTTTGATTCCAGCAGGACCTTTGTGGATGGAGAAGTTAACAAGTTGAGCAAGAGGAACCTGTGCACCCATGGGAGTTGGAACAAGTACCCGCCTTATTTTTTCAAGACTGTCCCGAAGCTCTCTGTTGTAGCGAAGGTTTACAGGATATCGCTCCAGCCCCTCCACAGTACGGGTAACATTCATTCCTCCAATAGCTGTCATGATAACATCCTGCACATCCCCCACAGTCAGCCCATACCTGGCTATCTGATCTCTTCTAATATCAAAGTCCATATAGTTACCGCCAGTGACCCGCTCTGAAAAGGCTGAGATTGCTTCTTCAAACACTGCGGACTCTCACA
>JADGBC010000083.1 GCA_015231705.1 Desulfamplus sp.
CATTGTAATTGGTCTTGCAGGACTGCTTGTACTTGGATATGCGGCATTTTTTGCAGTAGGTGCTTATGCCTATGCTCTTTTAAATCTGCATTTTGGTGTGGGATTCTGGGTTGCTTTGCCCATTGGAGGTATGCTTGCCGCGGTTTTCGGAATTCTTCTTGGTTATCCGGTGCTCAGGCTCAGAGGAGATTACCTTGCCATTGTAACCCTTGGATTTGGTGAAATCATCCGTCTTGTGCTTGAGAACTGGAATGAATTCTCTTTTGGGCCAAGCGGCATCAAAAATATCCCGAAACCGGGTCTGTTTGGAATTGATCTTTCAATGCAGGCAACAACCATCTATATTTTCTATATAGTCGTTTTGCTGGTTATATTTACCATATTTGTCATCAACCGGCTTAAAAATTCCCGTATTGGAAGAGCATGGACAGCACTCAAAGATGATGAGATTGCATCTCAGGCAATGGGCATTGACAAGGCAAAAACCAAACTTCGTGCCTTTGCTCTTGGTGCCACATGGGCAGGAATGGCCGGTGTAGTCTTTGCAGCAAAAACCACCTTTATAAATCCCGCAAGTTTTACCCTCTGGGAATCTGTCATTATTCTTTGTATAGTTGTTCTTGGCGGCATGGGTTCTATTGCAGGGGTTATAACCGGAGCTCTGCTCCTGATTCTTCTGCCTGAATACATGAGAGATTTCGGGGAATTTAGAATGATAACCTTTGGTGCTGTCCTTATACTTATGATGATCTTCAGGCCAGGCGGTATGATCGAAGATGTCCGTAAAACATACAAATTTGAAAAATAGATAATATGAAACCAATTCTTGAAGTAAAAAAGATGACAATGGATTTTGGGGGATTGCGGGCAATTGACAACGTTGATCTCTCCATTGAAAAGGGTCAGATTGTGGCTCTGATAGGCCCCAATGGTGCGGGTAAAACCACCTTTTTCAACTGCATCACCGGCATATATACACCAACATCCGGAGATGTTTATATATCCCCTGTTTGTAAGGCTGATAGACAAAAAGAGCGTATTAACGGGCTTAAACCAAACATTGTAACTCGTAAAGGTCTTGCCAGAACATTCCAGAACATACGCCTTTTCACATCCATGACTGTTCTTGAAAATGTTATGATAGGTTGTCACGCAATCACTAAAGCAGGAGTTATGGGTGCGATATTTAGAGGATCGGCGGCAAGGGCAGAAGAGCAGCTTATTGTCGAAAAAAGCTATGCTATCTTAGAAAAGATAGGTCTTGCCAAATATGTTAATGAGCTTGCCATCAACCTTCCCTATGGTGCTCAAAGAAGGCTTGAAATAGCAAGAGCACTTGCAACAGACCCGTTTTTGCTGCTTCTTGATGA
This sequence comes from Desulfamplus sp., assembly GCA_015231705.1. Lineage (GTDB taxonomy): Bacteria > Desulfobacterota > Desulfobacteria > Desulfobacterales > Desulfobacteraceae > Desulfamplus. The sequence goes on from JADGBC010000083.1 coordinate 1,371, forward strand.
GCCTGCCGCAGGGATGAATCCCCAGGAGACCCAGGAGCTTGATGAACTTATTCTTAAAATCCGTGATACTGAGGGTATATCAATACTTTTGATTGAGCATGACATGAAGCTTGTCATGAGTCTTTCTGAAAAGATTTATGTGGTGGATTACGGAAAAAAAATAGGCGAGGGTACGCCAGAAGAGATCCGCAACAATCCGGTGGTTATCAAGGCATATCTCGGGGAGGAAATTGATGCTTGATGTCAAAAAAACAAGAGCCTATCCAGCTATAGATAAAAACAGTGTGGGGGAGAAAAAAGATGCTTAAACTCAGAAACATCCAGGCATTTTACGGCAATATTCAAGCCCTGAAAGATATCAGCATGGATGTCAAGGAGGGGGAGATCATAACCCTCATTGGTGCCAATGGAGCTGGAAAGTCAACAACACTTATGACTATTTGCGGCGTGGTACCAGCAAGATCAGGGGAGATAATCTTTGAAGGAGAGGCGATAAATAACATGCCGACAAATCAAATTGTAGCCCTTGGCATTAACCAGGTTCCTGAAGGCAGACATATTTTTCCCTATCTGACAGTAATGGAAAATCTTGATATGGGCACCTTCCTGAGAAAAGACAAGGATGGGATAAAACAGGATCTTGATTATGTTTTCACACTCTTTCCAAGACTTTCTGAGAGGAGAAGTCAGGCAGGCGGAACATTGAGCGGCGGAGAACAGCAGATGCTGGCAATATCAAGAGCTATCATGACACGCCCCAGACTTCTTCTTCTGGATGAGCCATCACTTGGTCTTGCCCCCATTATAACCCGTCAGATATTTGATATCATAAAAAAGATAAACAAAGAGAACAACACTACAATTTTTCTGGTAGAACAGAATGCCAATCTTGCACTTCATGTTGCTGACCGTGGATATGTAATGGAAAACGGTGCCATTACCATGACTGATACTGGCAAAAATCTTCTTGCCAATGAGAATGTTAAAAAAGCGTATCTGGGAATCTAAGTTTAAAATTATGGATATTCGTCTCAAAACAGGAATAGAATCAGGAGTGAAGAGGGGAATTTCAGGTTATCTCTGGCTGTTGAAAATCCTTACCCCTATCTCTTTTGGCACTGCCCTTCTGGTCTATTCCGGATGGCTCTACAAGATAGATTTTATAATACAGCCGGTAATGGGTATGCTCTCTCTTCCAGCATCTGCTGCCCTGCCTTTGATAATAGGACTATTTACCGGAATTTATGGTGCAATAGGAGCCATGGCAGCTCTGCCCCTGACTATTGACCAGATGACTCTTATTGCAATTTTTCTGCTGATATCCCACAACCTTATACAAGAGAGCATTGTTCAAGGCCAGTCAGGACTCAATCCTTTTATTGCAGCAGGTTTTAGAGTGATAGCCTCGTTTATTGTCACAGCAATTGCCGCCCTTTTTCTACAACCTGCAGATCCTGTTACTGCTGCTGTCTCTGTTGATGCTCTATATAAAACCGTAGCCTTTCTTACAATGCTCAAAGAGTGGACTACAGATTTTGGTTACCTTGCCATCAAGATTTTTACCATAATAATGCCCCTTATGGTTGCTATGGAGCTGATGAAATCATTTGATTTGATACGCCATATTGTCAAGGCTATCTCTCCTGTTCTATCTATTATGGGACTTAGCCGTGCAACCGGTGTACTTTGGCTTACGGCTGCCTTTTTTGGTCTGGCTTATGGTGCTGCTGTTATCGTTGAAGAGACCAAGAACAACACCTTTTCACGGGATGAACTGACACGCCTTCACCTCTCCATTGGTATAAACCATGCCATGATTGAAGATCCTGCCCTTTTTCTTCCATTGGGTATCCTGCCCTTCTGGCTCTGGATTCCACGCCTTTTAGCTGCTGTTTTAATTATCTACGTGGTACATCTTATCAACTTTGTCAGGAGACTCCATGCTGAGCGAACTGGCCATAAAAAACTTTGCAATCATTGATGATATAAGAATCTCTTTTTCCGAAGGACTTTGTGTCCTGACCGGTGAAACCGGGGCGGGAAAATCGATTATAATTGAAGCGGTCAACCTGCTTCTGGGGGGACGTGCATCTTCTGATCTTGTACGCAACGGAGAAGAATCTGCCGAGCTTGAGGCATTTTTTGTTATTGATCCTGATTCAAGTGCTGCCCGTATCATGCACCAAAATGATCTTGATCCATCAGAAGGGCTTATAATTCGGCGTATTATTGCCCTCAATGGACGACACAAGATATTTATAAACTCGCGTCAATCAACAATACAGTTGCTCAAACTTGTGACCGAGAATCTTGCCTCCATCTCAAGCCAGCATGCCCATCAGGGATTGCTCAATGAAGAGAACCATCTTGATATTCTTGACAGCTTTGCTGGGACGTGGCCTGAACGCAGAGATATTCACAGCCTCTACAGCGAGCTGTTGCCTCTATCTAAAGAGATTGGAAGACTTAAGGCAAATATTGATAAAATAGTTGAAGAGAACGAGTTTTTAAGATTTCAGATAGATGAGATTGAGAAGGCAGATATCAAGCAAGGTGAGGATGAATCTCTTGAGATTGAGAGAAGCAGGCTCAACAATGGATCTCAGATTTATGAATCCATTCAGTCAGGGATAGACGAGATATATTCCAAAGATGGATCTATTCTGGAAAAACTTGGCTTAATCAAAGCAGATTTTGATAAATTTGCACAGATGGACAACTCCCTTGCCCGTGGTGCAGAGATTCTTTCAAAAACAATGCTTGAACTTGAAGATCTGGCAGATGAATTAAGAAGAGTCTCTGATACCATTGATCTTGATCCTGATATTCTGGAGCAGACACAGGCTCGCCTTGATCTGATACAGAAACTGAAGAGAAAATACAGCGGTACAGGGGGCACACTCGAAGATCTGTTCAGATGTTATCAAAAATTCAAGGATAAAATATCAAGTACAGAGAACATTGCAAAAGATATTGAGCAGATGGAAGTACGTGCAAACCTCCTTTCAGAGCAGCTTGGGCAAAAAGCACTTTCTCTTTCAGAAACAAGAAAGAGAGCGGCTACCGAGCTTGCTCAATTGGCAGAAGATGAGCTAAAAGAGCTTGAGATGGAGAACACAAGATTTAAAATAACCTTAAACCAGACAAAAGCACTTGACAAAAGCAGTGATCCCCAGATTGAGCTATTTCCTGATTTAACTATGTCCCATCTTCTGACAGTAAATGGAATGAAAATATATGCCACAGGAGTTGACAAGGCATCTTTTCTTATGGCCCCAAACCCTGGAGAACCTCCAAAGCCTCTCAGCAGGATCGCTTCAGGAGGAGAGCTTTCAAGGGTTGTGCTTGCATTAAAAGCTGTGCTTTCTGAGAATGAATCACAGGGAACTTTAGTTTTTGATGAGGTTGACTCAGGTATCGGGGGAAGGACATCTGACAAGGTTGGAATTAAACTCAAGCTGCTTTCTCAAAAGCATCAGATTATTTGCATAACTCACCTTGCACAGATTGCCAAATATGGGGCGGTACATTACAAAATTGAGAAGAAGGTTGTCAATAACAGAACTGCAACAGCCATAATCTATCTTGCCTCACCTGAAGATAGAATAAAGGAGCTTGCACGTATGATGGGAGGAACAAACATTTCTCAGGCTACGCTTGACCATGCTGCTGAAATGGTTAACAGTCCTTCTTGAATCACAAAAACAAAATTAAAATTACCATCTGTGCTGTTTAAGCTCGTAACGATTGGTCTGATGGTTAAACTCTTCCCTGAAAACAAAACCTTCACAATCGGTTGAAAGGTGCTGCTGATTATAACGAAATTGAATCACTGTTCCGGCAGGTAGCATGGTACGCCGTATATCCAGTTCCGGTATCTCCGTATCTTTCTTGTAGATCCCAACTATCCGATTTTCAAGCTCATTTTTCTCTTTTTCCATTCTTTTTTTCTGATCTTGATATAGATTGATCTGTTGAGAGTGTTTCATAAAAGTATTGCTGTATTGATCGATACTTGCCTCATACTCCTTCTCTTTCTGCCGTTTTATAACACGCAGCTCGGCTATCTTGTCTAAATCCTCCTTGGTTCTCTGATTTCTTGAAATGGCCTTTATCTCCTGATCAATTGCACCGATATCTTTTTTTTCAAGTTTTTCAAAAAGAAATCGGGATTTTTCCTGAAGATCCTTGATCTTGATATCCAACTTGTCAATATCACTTGCTATCGCTTCAACTCTCTTTTTACATGAGATGACTTCAATTGAATCACCTACAATAAACTTGCATTTTTCACCTACTGTCACCTTTTTCAATATCACCTTGTTTTTTGCACGGACAACAGAAGAGACAATTTTTGTATTACTGGCCCTGAAGATATCATTACTTGTAATTATGGAGTGATATATTTTATTAAACCCTGTGCCGATCTGCTCACTGTCTAGCTGAACAAAGATACTCTTTTCGCTGGTAACCAGACTGTTTTCTATTGAAGCTGCATAGATATTGCCCCTGGAGAAAATTTCACCATTGATAGTGTCATGTAACACCTTAATCTCATCCGCAACTGTAACCTTTCCCATAATATTGGCAACTCTTAATTTTCTGCATCCCAACACAACTCCGCTTTGAACTGTCCCTTCAATATCAAAATCACAATCAAATTGAGCCGATAGATTTTTAGGAAGATTTTCTGGTGATATATCTCCATCTATATGAATCATGGAGATTACTGAAATTACTCTTCTATCTGAAAAGCAGGGCATACCATCACATGATGCCACAAAGCTGTCTCCCTTACGGATTACATTTTTTCCCTTATTAATACTAATTGGTACCACAATTGGAGGTGCTACAAAACAGTGATTGACATTTATCCCTGATTTACCTTTGGTCTTTCTAATGGTGATGAGTTGACTCCCTTTTGGAACAATAAACTTGAGAATATTCCCTGAATTACTGCTCATTTTAATCCCGCTATCACTCGATTGAGTATCCTCCACGCTTGTTTGAGTATCTGTTTCACCTCTCTGGATATCAGTCTCAAAGATCTGAGTATGCTTCAAGGTTGTCTGAGTATCAAAATGAAATCTATATTTTATCTGTGCCAATACAGGCTCGTCGCCTTTAGCCAGCAGAATTTTTTTCCCAAGCCCGACTTTATTTGCAATCAGACTCTCTATAGCATTGATAATCCGCCCGTATCTGATCTTTTTATGATAGAGCCATATAATGATATTATCTTTTGTCATGCTTTCGGGTACAGGTTTCAGTACCTTGATGTATGCTTCTATATTATCCTTTGAATAGGAGAGTTCAAAATACTGCTCCATCTCATTGAACAGCTCAATGTGTGCATTACTAAGATTCAACCCAAACTTGAGGTTGATCCGTTCAATTTTGTACGCCATCTGCTTTTTGACTATTCGTTTTCTGTCCCGCTCGGAAAGGCCAAAATCTTCAACCAGAATATCTCCAATCCATCGTGGTTTAAGTCTCTCTTCAGTCTCTCTAAATTCGTTCATAACGGAGGAGCCAGTTTTTTTATTGATCTCATCTTTTTTACGGCACTCTTCAAACTCCTTTGCCTGTATTCTCAGTGCTTCAATAATCTGTTTCTCATCCAGCAGACGTTCTTTCAAAATAATAGCTCCGAAGAGAGCATTTTTTTCTCTCTCCTCCATGGAAGAGCTTCCAACTTTTTTTAAAGTCTCTTCCCAGTCCTCCTCAATTACCCTGTTTTGAAGAATAAGGATCTCATCTCTTATCTCAGGGGTAATGTGGTTATGTTCAACCAGAATATCTCCGATTATATGATTTTTGTTGGTCTTTTTGTATCTTACAGTCTGTTCGTCCAGTGCCTTGTTAACAATTTCCTCAGAGGTGAATTCATTTTTGACAGCTATTTCTCCAAATTTTCTATCCTGAACTTTTATCTCCAGATGCTGTGCACTGCCATGAAGGAACTCTAAATGAGACTGCTGTATAAAACCTGATTCCAAAAGGATATCATCAATATTTTTCTGACGTGATATTAAATAATCATTGGTGATATCCTTTAATATTTTTGAGAAAATATCCTGTAGTTTCTGATTGAACTGCTGGATAGATACTGCATCATGTTGCTGAAGTTTAAACTGCTGAGTAGCGGTATTTTTTGCAAACTGATGTGCTAATTTTACGATAATCTGATTATATTTAAAAATCTCTTTGTTAATAATGGGCAGAATCTTTTCAAATGACAACATCGGAAAAAATGAGCTGCATATATCTTCAAGAGCGGTTATATCCCCCCCCCCGTTCAACTGATTGTCCAGTTCGGTTTTAATCCGACTGTGCTGCTCCCTTGATAAACAGTTTTTCTCCAAGGCGATCTTTAGTTTACGCCGGTTATAAAAATAGAGGGAACGTCTTGTTTGTTCTATACTCTTTTTACTCTGTTTAGATTCTGAAACCATTTAACAAAAATCCAAATTTATTATTGTTTTAGCAGTTACCATTCACCACCTGCCATAAATTCATGTCTACCATAATCCTGAATCTCAACCTGATAGTTATTTTTTTCAAAGCAGGAAAAAAAAGCAAGTGTTTCATTAAAGCTTCGGAAGCTGACTGAAATTTCTATACCATTTCTTGAGCCGAACTTTCTTACAAAATGCAGTTCAACAGGATCAGCTATGGATGAGATCATATGAATAACATCCCTTATTTTTATAGAAGTTGTGGCAAGATGAAAGGTCAACGGTACCTTCCAGAGACTATCCATATCCCATACTACATCCATAATCTGAACTTTATTTAGCGAATACTCCTTGTCCTCCTTATATTTTTCACAACATTCTCTATGCAAAGAGACTCCATCCCTGTTTAACAATGCAAGGCAGGAATCTATCCCGGGCAGAGGATTACAGCATTGGGAAAATTTATGAACATCACGTTCAATATCTGATATTGTAAGCACAAATCTCTCATCATATATTTTACCAGTATATTCTCTTTCCCTGCCTTTTGAAAAATGGCGAGAATTTGTGGTTTTGGCAGTTGAAGGAGATACATTCTCTTTGGTACTCTCTTCTATTGTATCAAAGGGCTTTATTTTTTTGGTTTTAGGTGGAATGTCAGCTATTTCCCAGAGAACTTCCCTTGGCATGACCAATGATTGCCCCACATTGGTAAAAAGTTGGTCAATGTCGTCATAGCCTTTGTATGTTAGAAAATAAGACATTGCATTGCTTTTGAACAGCTCGTCAGTAAGACCATGAACTGCCATTGCCTGCAACATGACACTTCTACCAATTTTGCCCGCAAAGATGTCTCTTTTTTGCTGAAGCTGCCTGTTTACTGCACTTCTTGCTTTGGGGGTTTTGCATTTGCCCTCCATATAGGCACTTATTTCAATGGGTTTTCTGGAGGTCACAATCTCCACAATATCACCATCGTTAAGAACATGTGCCCTGCTGACAGTACGGTTATTGACCCTTGCATAATCACACCTGTCTCCAAGATTACTGTGAATCTTATAGGCAAAATCAAGAACAATGCTTCCAGTGGGCAGATATTGCATATCTCTTTTTGGAGTATAAACAAATATCTTGTCATCTTCTGTCAAATGGCGAAACATATCTTTTCTGTTTACCGGTGATCCCTGGTACTCTCCTATGTTTTTGAGTATATCGGTTATAGCTTTTCTGTATTCAATCGTATTTTCAGGATCATCCCAGTGGAGAAGCAACCCTTTTCTGGCAACATTCTCCATCTCTGTGGTTCTTATTTTTATCAAATACCTGCTCTCCTTGTGGCCAATTCTCATATGAAGACTTCTGTAACCATTGGTTTTAGGATTAGAGATATAATCTCGGATCGTTTTAGGTACAAGAGAGAATGTACTGTTAACCATCCCCATTGCGGTATAGCAGTGAAGTATATCGTCTGTATCCAGAATAATGGTAAAATCCACAAAATTTTCTGCATTGTTCAGATCAAGAGATTTATTTGCAGGCGAATAAAAAGCATAAAGATTTTTCAGCCTTGATGTGACCTGGACATTAAAGGGAAATCTTTTTAATTTGTTCTCAAGTATCTCTTTGATCTCATTGATTCTTACCGAGGTTTTTCCGCTGTGCAACACAGAGAGCATCTTTTTGCTTTTTTTGGGAAAACGCTCTCTGATAGCAAGATCAAAAAGAATACGCTTAAAAGAAAAAAGCCCAAGTTTTTCTGCAAGTGGCCCGTATATTTCAATTGTCTCCTGGGCAATACGCTGCCGTTTGTGCTCTTCAAGAGATCTGATAGTCTGCATGTTATGAATTCGGTCAGCAAATTTGATAAGAAGAATTTCAGGGTGTTCACTGGCCATCAAAGCGAGTTTTTGATAGGTCATGTCTTTATTGATGCTCGAATCAAGACTCATCATCTGTAATTTTGTACATCCATCAACAAACGCAGCCACATTAGTACCAAATTTCTTTTCAATATTGATGGTGGTCAGAAAGCTTACATCCTCCACAATGTCATGCAAAATTGTTGCTGCAATCAATTCAGGGTCATTTAACCCAAGAGTGCCGGCAATTATCTCCGCTACCGCAATGGGATGGTTGATATATAGCTCTCCTGATTTTCTGATCTGGTTGGCGTGATGTTCATATGCAAATTCAAGAGCCTCAAAAACAAGATTCCTCTCTCCATAATTGGCGGGCTGACAACACAGGTTAATCACATTCTTGTACTTCTCAAGAGGTATCCTGGCCCGATCCAGCTGCTCAATAAATGGCGGCCACTCTCTCCTGGCAAGCTCCTTTTTATATAAGGGCTGTTCTTTTTCTGTAATTTTCAAAAATTGGTTCCTTTGCCGTGAAAAGTTAAAATATATTTTTTGTTCAGGAATCTCAAATATAGCAATAACTGCAGTCGATTTGACTATGTTCATGTCAATAAAAAATAAACAGTTGAAAAAAGGAATAATATACTCTATACCTCGCCTTGATAATAGATACAGTTGTATTTAGTTTATTTTTATTCAGTAAAACAAGGGCAGATAATTGTCTGAACCGGACATCAGAGAGTCTGCACCAAATTAATAAATTAGGAGAACTCATGGAAAACCCGACTGAAAACTACTGTGCTGAGGTTTCAAAATCCGGTTATATCATTGATAAAGCTCAAGATGTCAATCTTGATACGCGCATCTTGTACGAAACTGTAATTGATCTGGCGTCTGAAGGTCTTGTAACAGCCAATTGTATTAATATGGCCGCTGGTATTCTTTTAGATGATCTTGGTCTCCCAAACTATTTTTTTGAAAATATAAAAAAGGATTCATTAAAACATATTCTCTCTTCCATTGCCACAAGCATGAGATTTAAGGATGGCAAGGTTTCCCTGTATGGACTTGTGGCTGATATTGATTTTAATCTGGAGCTTGCCACAGATGTGCAGAGAGTGAGAATTGCCACACAAGAGACTCGAGATAAGATGGAAAATATTCTTGCCAGTATGATGTCAGGGCACAGGAGAGAATACCACTACAGCCCTAAAAGCAATTACTATACCTATCTTATAAGACCTGAAACCGTCCAGGATTTTACAAAAAAAGAGTTTGAAAAATCGAGATTTCTATTCAATCTTGCAGGAGATTATAAAGCCACTCCTGAGCCGACTCGCAGGCGTTATGAAAATTTTCTCAAATCCTGGGAAAAGTCAGTCTCTCCTTTAATAGAAGCCTTTAATCTAGAGGCCACCGGAGAGACACGCCTGATGTTCAACAGCGATTTCCCAAGACCCCAACTGCCAGTCTTCAGGAAGCTGTTTCAGGATCATGATCTTATTTTAAACAGAGCCTATTGGGAACCTTACTGGGGCAAATCATCTGTTCCATCCTCAATTTGCTCCCTTTACGCACTCGGAGAACTCTCCTCCAGAAAAGAGAGATTGCTGATACAGGATCTGTGTGCCTATCTCTCCTTCAGAACCAGTGAAATAACTGAACTTTACGTTCAGGGAAACCTTACCTTTCAAGAGATGCTGTTTGCCGGCAATGCCATTGATTTTGTACGTATGTTCATATACAAAGAGAGGGAAAATGCAACAGACAGAGATATAATGGCAAGCCTCTCCAATGATGACTATAAAGATGCTTTTGCCGCAAGAGTGCATACTTCCAATAAATCGACATATGTTTCCGAGATAATCATGGAAACCGTAAAAAAACATCCGGATCTCATAAAATTCCTTTTTGATATTTTTGACAGCAGGTTCAACCCTAATATCATTAACCGTATAACAGGTGAAAAACTCAATCAAAAATCAAAAGAGTTTGATAAAATACTCTCTGCCAGATTCATGGACTACAAACCAGGATATGATATTTTCAAATTCATGTTCAGGTTTGTATCCTGTATTTTGAAGACAAATTTTTATAAACCTGAAAAACGCTCATACTGCTTCCGGTTTGACAACACCATACTTGATCCTATTGTATTTAATCAGTTTGTTTATGGTATTTTCTACGTAAATGGTCATTATGCCAGCGGAACACATATGAGGGCAAGTGATATTGCACGGGGCGGATTAAGATTAATACGTGTAACCCCATCAAACCACAACACCGAGCTTGATAATGCAGTTCTTCTTAATTACGCTCTTGGTCCCAGAGCACAGAGGCTCAAACACAAAGACATCTGCGAAAGCGGCTCAAAAGGGGTTGTTGTGCCTCATGCCGATTACGCAATCGGCTACAGTCTTGATTCCCTTTATGACTACACAGAGGGCATTATGGATCTGATGCTGGGACATGAGACTATTGTCGATTACTACGGAAAACCTGAAATGATATTTTTCGGTCCGGATGAGGGGACAGCTCCTTTGATGGACTCTATCGCCTGGCATGCAAAAGAGCGTGGATATAAGTATTGGAGAACAATTACTACTGGCAAGAGTTTTGGTATTCCCCACGATACTTACGGAATACTTGCAAATGATGACCTTTTTGGCCTGTTTGACAGAGGCGATAATGGCACAGAGCTTCAGATCAATGGTGAATCTGCTATGGTAACAACAGACATGGATCTTATCTTGAACAAGATAGCTGCACAGATCAGCAGCACTGTTTCGTCAGATGGTACTTCCGATTCAAAAGGAGAGAAATCCATTTCACAAGGCAGCGACTCCATAAGCGGTATGATCAAAACAAGTGGTATGACCACAACCTGCATAATGAGTTCGTTTAGAACAATGATCGCTCATTACGGATCAAAAGAAGAAGAGCTCAACCTTATGATGACAGGCGGTCCTGATGGAGATCTTGGAGCAAATCAGATTCAATGCTATAAAGGAAGAATCTGTCTTATTATTGATGGCGGCTCAATTTTATTTGATCCTGCCGGGCTTGATAAAAAAGAGTTGATTCGACTCGCTTTTATGCGCCACACATCACCCAGGGCAAATTCTCTTGCGTTTCCTGTTGACAAGTTAAGCCCTGATGGCTTCATGGTTCCCATATCATCTAAGCAGATCACCCTTCCTGACGGTACATTCATTGAAAACGGTGCAATGTTTCACCGGACATTTTTAACAGATCCAGAAAACCGCAAATTTATCAAAAAAGCCAATATCCAGGCATTTATACCTTGTGGTGGATTCAAGGATACAATAAATCATGCCAATGTCCACAGCTTTGTCTCGATTTTCAAGGAGCTAAAATTTATTGTGGAGGGGGCAAATGTATTTTTTGATGATGCTTCAAGAAGATATATTGCCACATCAACTCAAATTAAACAGATCAAGGACTCTTCAGCCAACAAGGGAGGTGTATTCAGCAGCTCAATTGCAGAGGTTCTGACCGCCTTTTTGCTGAATGAGGATTATGAAGAGAAACTGTTAAAAGACGTTGCCACCAAATGGGCTTTGACTCGTGATATCATGCTGCTGGTTGACAAGTACTCATCTTGTGAAACAGGAATGCTTATCAATATCCATGAGCAAGACAGATCCATCCCTCTGTTTGAACTCTCTGAAAAGACAAGTGAGCAGATATTTGCCCTTCAAGATATATGTGAAGCTAATCTTGCCATGATTCTTGCTGATGAAAAAACAGTATGGAAGATTATGGAAAACTATATCCCCCAGATTCTGATTACCAAACTTGGTAAAGATGCGATCATGAAAACCTTGAACTCTGAGGAGCTTATGGCATACAGAAACGCCATTATAACAAAAAAACTCTCTTCCATGGCATTCTATAAATATGGACTTGAGTGGGAAACTTTTATGAAAAAAGTAAATAAGGATTTTGCAGGAGCTGTTGCAAAAATATTTTAACATGAAAACAGATTTTGATTTTCATGATTCAAAGTCTCTTAAAACGCTCATGAAGTTTTAATGATACAGGGAGGGGTGCAGCGTACTAATTGTACCCCTCCCTGAAGTTAATGAACCTTTTAATGGCCATTGACAATGAACCTATTTTATGGTCATGGGAATCCCTGCAACCATATAGATTACCCGATCCGCAGTTTTTGCAATTTTCTGGTTTACCATTCCTGCCATATCCCTGAATTTTCTTGCAAGAGCATTTTCAGGGACAATGCCCGTACCAACTTCATTTGAAACAAGAAACAGATGCGATTCAGCATCCGTAAGAGCATTTTGAAGTTTTTTCACCATTTTTAATATCCCATCTTCATCAAAATTATTAAACATGAGATTTGAAACCCAGAGAGTAAGGCAGTCCACAAGGATAACATCTGCAGATTGAGAAATCTGTGTTATCCTTGAAGGAATATCTACAGGAACTTCGTCAGTCAACCACTCCCCTCCCCTCTCCTTCTGATGTTTAACTACACGATCTTCCATCTCATTGTCAGTTGGCACTGATGTTGCCATGAATATTTTTCTCTTTCCTGTAATCTGATTGGCAAGATAGAGTGCATGGCTGCTTTTGCCGCTTCTGCATCCGCCAATCACGAGTGTTACTTTATTATTCATAATAAAATTGTTCCGAATTGTGTTTCAGCATTTGAGTATCGTGTATAAACGGACATGGACGGATTTGGCCCGCCCCCAATAACGAAAGTGAAATCGTGCATTTTCATGGTAATATATATGATATTTAAAGAAGATTAGACAGAGTGCAGCACGCATTGTTCTTACAGTTGCCGCAGTTGCAACAACACATCTTCAATATCAACATATTTTTGAAAATGCTCTTTTAAAAGCTGATAATCTCTGTTCTTGCGTGCAGATCTCTTCTCTTGTGCCCCTTCTGGATGTACAACTCCTTCTATTCCTATTCTCTCCAGCCATTTTTTTTTGATCTCCGGAGAGTCAAAAAAACCGTGCATGTAGGTTCCGCAGGTATTTGTTTCCCGTGAAACAACCCCATCATAATCAGAGCATGGCTGACGGTTTCTTTCATGGACTCTCAGCATTGGTTCGGCAGCAGTGGCAAGACTTGTGCCCTGCCCTATTTCCAAGGATGTGGTCTGTATGGAACATCTACCCTCCCCTCTTTCCAAAGATGTGGTCTGTATTGACTCGGCTGTATCTTTGAACTTTTTCAGGTTGGTTATGTGAAAGTCTTTTGAAATATCTCCATCCATGAGACCTTCATTCTTTGTTGTGCCCGACAGGGCATGGTCGATATCTGAAGTAAGGAGTGTATGCCCCATATGAATTTCATACCCCTCTCCATCCACCCCGTCCCATGAAAAACAGCTCAAGGTTGTGGTCTTGGGAGCTTTGAGTACTGTTAGCACAGGAAGAAGATTCAAGCCTTTAGTTCTTCCAGGTTCTCCTTCCAGACCCTCTGGGTCATCAACATATTGTCCCAAAATCTGATAGCCTCCGCAGATCCC
>JADGBC010000084.1 GCA_015231705.1 Desulfamplus sp.
TTTAACTCTATAGCGTTATTAATAAGTTCCGGCAATGCTATATTTTCAACTATAACATCATCATAAACTACCGGTACGCGGCCAGTCTCCTCAACAACCTCAATAAGCAACTTATCCTGAATAAGATGCCTTGCTGTAGTGTAGATCTCCTCCGGACGATATTCACCAACTACCTCTCGAACAGATGAAATAATAGAAGGGATAATAATCTTTTCTTCGTAATCTGGCCCTACTCTTTTATGTAATATAGGAGTCTGTTCTTTGGCGATATGATACCTTATGGATACAACAACTTCAATAGTGAGACCATTTTGACTCAATACGTTAACTGTCTGCTTTCTCTCCTTGATTCTGACATCATAAACATACATCTTGTTCCATGGGGCAATAATATTAAGACCTTCATCATAAACTTTGTCTGTAACAGTACCTGCATCAAACAAACGTCTGAAAAGCACCCCTGCATGACCAGGATATACCGTTATAAAAATAAGATCTGCCAGATAGACCAAAAAGAACAGAGCAATCAATGAGGCTATTATTATCATTACTGAATTATTTTTGATTTTTTCCCAGAAACGCATTTTTTTATCCTAGAAATATAAATCATTTTACCATGAAAATGAATTTTTATTTTCATGGTTCGGGGTGGCCAAACAACGGCAATAAATGTTTAATACTCACCTACCACCAGCGTCAAAAAAATTAAATTTTATTTAATATCACTAAAACTCTTGCCTCTCCAGAAGGTATCAAGGCATTTTTCAATACACAGCACTTCCACCTCTTTGCAATCTTGGTCTGTCTCATGATCTGAGAAATCTTCACCATTACAAAAAGAGTATGAAAGTGGACAATCTTGCACACAAAGCATAAAGTATCCAAGACTCGGAGCTGATTTTAAATTCTCTCTTGCTGTTCTCAATATTTCGTATTCATATTTTTTACGACAGTTTTCAAGTCTCAACATATAATTGGGTGTCTCAAAATAACATTTAAGACGATTATCCACAACTGCAATAAGGAGATCTTTTAATTCTGACTGTTCTCCTTGCTTTATTAACTTATATTTTTCCACAATTGCATCATACTCGATAGATATCGATGATTTATCATAATATCCCATTGAGCTTGGACTTAACACAACAGAAATTAAGGATATAAGAAAGACAAGATACCTAAAGCATCTTTTTTTATTTTTTTTATTAATCAACACAAATACCGTTTCCAAATAGAATACTTAGGTTAACGCAAGTAATGAGAGAAGGACAATGAAAGTCTTAAATTGATTTACTACACTTCCTCTAAAAATTTCAAGCATAGATTCGCCTAGCACATATTTTGACCGCAAATATCATTCTTGACTTTTTCACCTTAGAACGCTAATTTTATTTTAAAAAAGCATCCTTCATATCCCTCAAAAAATAGTTGACACTTTTTTGAGGGAATTCCAAAAAAATGGGGATCTGGATAAGAGCGTGTCAACCGGCAAATGCAAAACGCCGAACATAAGCAGCTTCGCTGCAATTGTTGCAGGATTGAAATTCCTGAGCAATAAAATAAACCTAAAAATTAAATCTATACAATATAACCCCAAAAGTCATTGGAGTATATTCAAGATGTATCCATATTTTCAAAGTAACCAAGAAAAAGACAATATATCTTCCCCAGACAAACGGGGTAATCGATTATTTCTCATTTCAGGACCATGCGTTATTGAAGACGATGAAATTACTTTCACGATTGCATCAAGATTGAAAAAGATAGCTTCAGAACTTAATATACCTTTTATATTCAAAGCTTCTTTTGACAAAGCCAACAGATCATCTATCAACTCCTTCCGAGGGCCAGGATTGGAAAAAGGAATAGCTATACTCAAGCATATCAAAGACTCTTTGAACTTGAAGATCTTATCTGATATTCACTACCCAGAACAGGCTAAGGTAGTTGCAGACATCCTTGATATAATACAGATTCCCGCATTCCTTTGCAGGCAGACTGACCTTATTAGTGCAGCAGCCAAAACAGGCAAGCCACTCAATATCAAAAAAGGTCAATTTCTATCACCCTTCGAATGTTCAAATATCATTCAGAAAGCAAGATCCTGTGGCTGCTCACATATAAGCATCACAGAAAGAGGTACTACTTTTGGATATAATAATCTTGTTGTGGATTTTCGTTCAATTCAGATAATAAAGGAGATGGGTGTACCAGTGATTTTTGATGCTACTCACAGTGTACAGTTACCAGGAGGTGGAGGAACAGAATCATCGGGTGAGAGCCGCTTTGCTCCATGTCTGGCAAGAGCTGCAGTAGCCGCGGGAGCAGACGGTCTGTTCATTGAAACCCATCCTGACCCTGCAAGAGCACTATGTGATGGACCCAACTCAATTTTGCTTGATAATATGTCATCTCTGCTTTCGACCCTTGTTAAAATAAGGGAAGCACTGTAACATGTACATGAGAAAACATAATATCACTTTCTCCTATCCAGCAAGGATAGAATTTTCCCTGGAGTAATTTATGAAAGCCAGACTTAAAGCAATAAAACTCCTTCTCCTTGACGTTGACGGGGTAATGACAGATGGAAAGATAACATACACAGACTCTGGAGAGGAGATCAAAAGTTTTTGTTCAAAAGATGGATTTGGTATCAGGCTTCTTATGGATGCAGGTATCAACGTGGGTATTATAACTGGAAGGGCTGCAAATGGGGCCTTGACTTCAAGGTGCATCAATCTGGGTATTCACCTTGTACTACACGGAATCAAAAATAAAGCCGCGGCTTTAAACGAGATCCTTGCAAGTCAGCAAATTGACCTGTCTGAAGTGGCTTTTGCAGGAGATGACATCCCTGATATTCCTGCAATGCAACTGTGTGGAGTCTCCTTTGCAGTTGCAAATGCGTCGCCTGAAGTTATAAAGCAGGCTGATTATACAACTTCAAACAGAGGTGGAGACGGAGCAGTAAGGGAAATATGTGAGGCCATTCTAAAGGCTAAAGACTTGTGGAAAGATATTTTGAACCAGTTCACATCAACTGTTAATTAAGCAATCTAACTTGGTGATTTACAGCCTTGTGATTTAATCTACCATTATTTACGATTCATATACTACAACCGCTAATGAGGTTAATAAAGATCAAAAGGGAAAAACTTAAAATCATCCTATTTTTACTTCTGTTTTTTATGGCGGCAGGGCTTGGCGGACTTTACTATTTTCAATCTTTAATTTCAGGAAAAAAAGTTATTAAAGATATAAACATTGATTCAGAAGCCTCTTTGATATTGAATACCATGCAGCACACATCTACAAGAAACGGAATCAAAGAGTGGACTCTTGAAGCATCTTCGGCAAAAGTGCTAAAAAATGAGGCCAAGGCACTTCTGGTAAATGTCTCAGTATTATTTTTTCTTAAAAACGGGGAAAGCTTAAATGTCACAGCAAAAAAGGGAATTATTAATACAAAAAAGAACAATATACAACTGTCTGACAGTGTGGTTGCCCGATACGGAGAGACAATCATTAGAACTGACCAGTTGCATTATGACAAAAAAAGCAATATAGTATATTCCACAGATCATGTAATAATAAACAGAAATACCTCTGTCCTTGAATCTGATACACTGAAGATAGATCTGACTAAAAACACATTACTTCTAAAAGGTCACGTTTTTGGCGTTTTATCTGAATCTTTTGATTTTACCCAATAACCGGCACGGCCGGAGCGGGGTATTGGCTCTCGGTCACAACTAAGAATGAAAGTCATATAATCACGGCTATTTAAAGAGACTTTCACATAAAAAGAGACCGGCAATAATAACCTCGCAACTGTTCTTTCAAGTTTTGACTGTCGGGAAAGAAATTCTTGAAAAAACAAATAGACTTAAATTATATCCGACAACGTAGACTTGAAGAGACACTACCCTGCAATGTAAAGGTTTTTATTGGAGTAACCTATGACCCCTGAAAGGCTTTCAATTTCTAAATTATTCGAAGCTTGCCGGATCAATATATTTATAGCATTCATAACCCTTGTTTGCCTTCATGTGCCATATTGCAACATAATGGCATGGGCCGCAAATGACAAAAAAGATACGACCATCTCTGAACAGAAAAAATCAACAGATCTGGGAGAAAAGAAATTACATATAACATCTGATAGCATGTTAGTTGAAAAAGAGTCAGCCATAATAACATTTTCAGGAAATGTTGTTGCTACACAGAGCGATTCTGTCATCAAATCAGATACAATCATTGTGCTTCTTTTTACTGATACGGAAAAAAAAGCTCATCCCGCCAATAGGAATCAAGAGATCAAATCGATAACTGCATCTGGGAATGTAAAATTCACCTCTGGTAACAGAACAGCATTTGCAGATAAGGCCATATATACTGCATCTGACCAGAAAATTATTCTTACAGGAGGTGCCCCCAGGGTCATGACCGGAGAAAGCTATGTGACTGGAAAAAAAATAATTTTGTTCCAAGACTCAGGAAAAGTTATTGTTGAGGGCGGAAAAGATAAAAGAGTTGAAGCTCTTTTCAATTCAAAAGAGGACTTCAATCAAAACAACTAAAATTACCGACAATAGCAACTTAAATTAGACATAAATTAAACTGGATATTTAAATAAACGGACATGGCCGGATTTGGCCACCCCCAATAACGACAATGAGATCGTGCATTTTCATGGTAAATTGATGTCAAAATTTTTGTTAAAAAATCTTGTAAAAATATATAATAATAGAAAAGTTGTTGATGAGGTTAATATTGAGGTAGACCAAAGCCAGGTAACAGGACTCCTGGGGCCAAATGGAGCTGGGAAGACAACTACTTTCTATATGGCTGTAGGGATGATAAAACCAGATAAAGGTGATGTTTTTCTTGACCAGGAAGCAATAACAGACTATCCAATGTATGTTAGGGCAAGAAAAGGCATTGGTTATCTTCCCCAGGAGGCATCCATATTTCGAAAACTTACAGTCAGACAGAATATCACAGCAATTTTGGAAGCACTACCTGAACGAACAATCGATATAAACGGAAAAGCAGATGCTCTGATGCAGGAGCTCGGAATTCTTCGTCTTGAGAATCAAAAAGCAACTGTTCTTTCGGGAGGTGAAAGAAGGAGGCTTGAAATCGCCAGAGTACTGGCAACAGATCCAATGTTCATACTTCTGGATGAACCCTTTGCCGGAATTGACCCATTAGCAGTTGCCGATATTCAAAGCATAATCAAACAACTGACACAAAAAGGCATTGGCATACTTATTTCAGATCACAATGTTCGTGAAACACTTGGTGTATGTGGTACAGCATATATTATGAATCAGGGGAAAGTGGTCGAATCAGGAACTCCTGAAACAATCGCTTCAAGCAAACTTGCAAGACAAATCTATCTGGGAGATGATTTTAAACTCTGATATGGCACTTGGATTACAGCAAAATCTGACATTGACCCAGCAATTGGTTATGACACCTCAGTTGCAACAGGCAATTAAACTCCTACAGCTCTCCCGCCTGGAACTTGCGGGCATGATTCAGCAGGAGATGGAGGAGAATCCCGCACTGGAAGAAATCCTTACTGATACTCCAGGGGAGATGGAATTAGCAAATGATAGCCAGGAAGACGTTATTCCTGATGATTCTCTCAAAGAGGTCAGAATTGAAGAGAAGGTAGGCAATGATATTGATTGGGAAAGTTATATTCATGAATACAACTCAACTGGAAGACTTCATACAGAAAAAGACTCTCAGGAACTTCCCAATTACGAAGCATTTACGAGCTCTAAGGAGACACTTGAGGATCATCTTCAGTGGCAGCTTCTAATGTACGGGCCAACAAAAGAAGAGGAGCAGATAGGCAGCCTGATTATTGGAAACCTTAATATTGATGGTTACCTTTGTGCATCTATTGAGGATATGGCTCAGATGGGCAATTTTTCAATAGACGCAGTTGAAAAAGTTCTTAAAACCATGCAGGGCTTTGACCCTCCTGGTGTATGTGCAAGGAATCTTCAAGAGGCTCTCTTAATACAGCTAAAGCAACTTAAAATATCTGACCCAGTCCTTGAAGAAATTCTCTCCTCACACATGAAAAATCTTGAAAATAAAAACTATAAAAAGATTGCCATGACTCTTGATATCACACTCGAAAGAGTTATTGCTGCAGTCAATGTTATCAAGTATTTGGAACCTAAGCCAGGAAGACAATTTACAACAGAGGAACCTCATTATATTATTCCGGATATTCATGTCTATAAGGATGGAGATGACTTCAAAATAGTCATGAATGATGATGGACTGCCCAAACTGAAGATTAATAGGCTTTACAGAGATGCGGTCTCGAACAAGAAAGTGATCTCAAAAGAGACCAAGAACTACCTCAATGAAAAAATGCAGTCAGCATCCTGGCTCATTAAAAGTATCCATCAGCGTCAGAAGACCATATATGCTGTCATGGAAAGTATTATCAAATTCCAAAGGGAATTTTTTGAAAAAGGAGTAGCATATTTAAAACCTATGATTCTTAAGGATGTCGCCGAAGATATTAATATGCACGAATCCACAATAAGCAGAGTTACAACCAACAAATATGCCTATACGCCCCAGGGACTTTTTGAACTTAAATATTTTTTCAACAGCTCTATAAAACGCACCAATGGCGATTCTATGGCTTCTGAAAGTGTTAAAGAAAAAATCAAAGACCTTATTGATCGGGAAGATCCAGCTAATCCTTTTAGTGATCAGGAAATAACAGAACTTCTGGCCAAGGCAAGTATTGATATTGCCCGAAGAACTGTGGCAAAATACAGAGAATTGCTCCATATTCTGCCATCAGGTAAACGCAAACAATTTTAAAAGGGGGTTTTATGCAAACATCAGTAACTTTTAAAAAGATCGACCCTTCCGATGCTCTCAAATCCTATGTTCAGAAAAAATTGGACCGATTTGACAAGATGTTGGACTCTCCTGCCGAAGCTAATGTTGTACTTTCAGTCGAAAAAATACGACACATTGCTGAAATAGCCCTTATCTGTGACAAAGTCAAAATCCATGCAAAGGAGGAATCTGAAAATATGTACTCCTCCATAGATACATTAATGGACAAAATCAGAGTACAAATTAAAAAAAACAAAGAAAAACAGAAGAATCACATGTCAGGAAGCAAAGAGACCATCAAAAATGATGAAATTTCTTTAGAAGAGATGGAGCCAGTACCTGAAACTGAAAAAAAAAAATCCTATGACATAGTCCTGGAAACTCTTGATTACAAACCTATGGATATTGATGATGCCGTAGTTGAACTATATGCAGGAAAAGAACATTTTTTTGTTTTCAACAATTCAAGAACTGAACGTTTGAATGTTATTTATAGACGAAGTGACGGTGATATAGGTCTTATCCAGCCGCAGTAATAACTAATAATGTGTCAGAAATTAGCTTTTCGAGCATCTCAAAGCAATCAAAACTGCAACTAACTTACTCTAATTACTCATATTTTCAACTGATCCTTGGAGACCTCCAGGGATTGTATTAACATGAAGTTTCAGGGATAACACGACACTTTATACTCATAGTATATATGTGTTATCCCTGAATTATTATAATTCAGAGATAACAAGGCAACAAACCTAATGAAAATCTCAGATGTTCTTGCTAAAGATTCAATAGTTGTGAATTTAAAGTCAAAGGATAAAAAAGGAGTTCTTGAAGAGCTTGCAGCATCAATATCAAAGAGTGCAGGGACAGAATCAAACAATATTGTCAGAGTTCTTCTTGAACGAGAACAGCTTGGTAGCACTGGTATTGGTGGAGGTATTGGCATACCACATGGTAAACTTGCTGGCATCGACTCCATTGTTGTAGGTTTTGGATTAAGCCGTGAAGGTGTTGACTTTGACTCTTTAGACAACAAGCCTGTCCATATTTTTTTCCTTCTTATCACACCGATCAACTCTACAGGCATTCATCTGAATGTACTTGCTCATATTTCCAAACTTTTGAAGCAAAGTCATTTCAAAAACAACCTCTTGAAAGCTGAATCTACCGAAGAGATAGAACAACTCATTCAATCTTTGGATGAAGAATTTTAGAGGATAACAATTCAAAAATGAAACCGCAGAAAATCTTTATTATCACCGGAATTTCAGGCTCTGGTAAAACTACTGCAATGGCAGCATTTGAAGATGCTGGTTTTTACTGCGTTGATAATATGCCCATGGCTCTGTTGCCTAAATTTCTGGATCTTCCTCTTAAAAATGATCCTAAAATTAAGGGCTTCTCTTTTGTGATGGACATGAGGGAACATGAATTTCCAACTCAATACTCTGTGACCATTGAAGCACTAAGAGAACGAGACTTAAGCCCCGTCACCATTTTTCTTGACGCAGATGAGAATACTTTAATTAAAAGATTCAGTCAGACACGACGACACCATCCGATGTCACATGATACAAGTTTGACAGAGAGCATACGCTCTGAAAAAAAAGAGATGCTCTCCATAAAAAACAGTGCGGAGATACTTATTGACACATCTACATACAATCCTCACCGACTCAAAGCAGAAATAGTCGCTATTGCTTCTGGAAGAGATGCTAAAAAACACATATCAATGAAAACCAATATCATGTCTTTTGGTTTTAAGTATGGTATCCCGCCTGATGCTGATCTTGTTATTGACATGAGATTTTTGAGCAATCCTTTTTTTATTCCGTCTTTGAAAAATCAAGATGGTGAATCTGATGATGTTAAAAAATTTGTACTCTCATTAAACGAAACGGTTGAATTTCTTGACAAATACCTCAATCTTCTCGATTTTTTATTTCCTCTTTATCAAAAAGAGGGGAAAGCATACCTGACAATTGCTGTGGGATGTACCGGTGGACGTCATAGAAGTGTTGCTATTGCCAGAAAGATTTTTGAACATTTTCACAATATGGGAATGAAGACTGGGATTATTCACAGAGATATTGACAGGGATCTAACAGAATCATGATTGGAATATTAATTGTAACACATTCAAACTTAGGGCATGCCCTTATAGAAGCACTTGAATTCATTGTGGACGATAAAATTGAAAATATCATTTCTATATCAATTGACATAAAAGACGACCCTGAATTTCTTCGTAGCAAAATAAAGAAGGGGATAAAAAAAGTTAAAGACGATAAAGGTGTTATTATATTTACAGATATGTTCGGAGGTACCCCCTCTAATCTGAGCTATTCTTTTCTTGAGGAGGGAGTTATTGAAGTTATTTCGGGTGTTAATCTACCAATTCTGTTCAAGACTGTAAATATCAGGGAAAAAATGGATATATCACATGCAGTTGAACAAATTATTGCCTATGGCAAGAGAAGCATTTCCCTTGCAAGCGGAATACTAAAAGGGGAAAAAAGAGAATAAGGAGATTTAAAATGAACAGAATCCCATTGATTGCGGGCAACTGGAAAATGTTTAAAACCGGATCTCAATCGGTTGAAACAGCACTCAGCCTTGCAGAACTCTCCTGTGACGTTAAGGATATAGACATTATGATAGCCCCGCCATTTCCAGCACTTGCTCTTGTCAACGAAAAAATAAGAGCTAGCAGGATACACCTCGGTGCACAAAATCTCTTTTATGAAAAAGCAGGAGCTTACACAGGAGAGGTCTCTGCGGAGATGCTTAAAGAGACTGGTGTGAGTTATGTTATCATAGGTCACTCAGAACGAAGGCAATATTTTGGTGAGACCAATGAGAGTGTTTGCAGGAAAATAAGGGCTGCGGTTGACTCAGCACTTGCTCCTGTAATGTGTATTGGGGAAACTGAAGACGAAAAAAAGGAAGAAAAAACATTTTATGTTCTTGACAAACAGATTGAAAATGGGTTAAAAGGCTTCCGTTCTGATGAACTTTCAGATCTGGTTATTGCTTATGAACCTGTATGGGCAATTGGTACAGGAAATAGTGCTACTCCAGACCAGGTACAACAAGTTCATAGATATATAAGAACTAAAATTCAGAAGTTTTTTAACAGAAAGTTTGCTGAAGAGACTCGTATTATATACGGTGGATCTGTAAAACCAGACAATATTTCAGAATTGATGGCCCATGATGATGTTGATGGTGCATTGGTGGGCGGTGCAAGTCTTGACGCGGATAATTTTATTAAAATTATTAAATATAACAGAATGAAATAAACCTATGACAACTTTAATCCTCTCCATACATATCATTTCCTGTATCCTTCTAATTCTGATTGTTCTGCTTCAGACAGGAAAGGGGGCGGACATGGGAGCTTCATTTGGTTCTGCTTCGGGACAGTCATTGTTCGGTGGAGGAGGACCAGCCACTGCATTAAGCAAAATCACTACAGTTGTTGCCATTATTTTTATGCTTACATCTTTAAGCATGGCTTATATTTCAGGACACAAATCAAGCCAGACTATAATGCCAGATATAACTTCTTCTGCGGAAAGCAGTGTATCAACAGCCGCCTCCTCAAAAGAGGAAATTCCAGTAGAGTCCGATTCTACAAAAGCAGCTTCAACAAAAGAAGATCCTCCAAAATCCAAATAATCTTCTTTTGTCTAAGTTTTAGAATATTATTTATATAAGCATTAAGCCGAAGTGGTGGAATAGGTAGACACGCACGCTTGAGGGGCGTGTGGGGCGACCCGTAGGAGTTCAAGTCTCCTCTTCGGCACCAAATATTCAAAAAGAGCCACTTACATTTCATGTTTGTGGCTCTTTTTGTTATAGAGATATCTGCAATACCACAAAAATTATGCCACATATAAAAAACATAAAAATAAATTGCCGTGAATGCATCCACTATTACGTCACATGGGATACAAATAACCCATACGGATGCAAGGCTATGGGTTTCAAAGGCAAGTTAATGCCATCCATTACGGTTTTCAATTCAACTGGCCAGCATTGCCTACTGTTTGAAAAAAAGATAAAAAAAAGAACTATTTCTTGAATATTACCCTTACTATGATTATAGTACCCAACCATGAATGAGAAAAATGAAAATTTACCGGACCCGCAAAAAATAGAGAAAGAGATTGGTGAGTTTCTGAATAAGAAGTTTGGTGGAAATGTTAAGATCATATCACCCTCCATACTCCCTAAGCACTCTTCTGTTAAGGGGACTGACTCTCCTGCAGAAAAAAAGAAGTTCATAGATTTTGATATAAAACCTGTTGAACTTGTATCCTACCTTGACCAGTACATCATCAGACAACATAAAGCCAAGTCTGTCTTGGCTACAAAAATATGTACTCATTTCAACAGAATCAAACACCTTGAAGCGAACTCAAATATTCAGGCGGGAATAACTGGTACTATAAAATCAAATATTCTAATGCTTGGCCCGACTGGTGTGGGCAAAACCTATATTATAAAACTTATTGCAAACAAAATAGGTGTTCCATTCGTAAAAGCAGATGCGACCAAATTTTCTGAAACAGGATATGTTGGCGGTGATGTTGATGATATCATAAGAGACCTTGTAAAGGAGGCTAATGATGATATTGAGCTTGCCCAATATGGTATAGTTTACATTGATGAGATTGATAAAATTGCCGCAAGCCAAAATTTCAGAGGGGCGGATGTTTCCCGTACAGGTGTACAAAGAGCACTTCTTAAACCAATGGAAGAGACTGATATCGACCTCAAAGTTCCTCATGATCCTATTTCAATGATGCAGGAACTTGAAAACTACCATAAAACAGGAAAACGGAGTAAACGACGAATAAATACTGCAAACATTCTGTTTATTGTCAGCGGGGCATTTGGAGATCTTGCACAGATTGTATCCAAACGAATATCAAAGCAGTCAATAGGATTTGGATCTACCATATCAACACCTAAAGATGAGTCTGATATTCTCAAACACCTCAAGGCTGAAGATCTGGTAGAATTTGGATTTGAGTCTGAATTCATAGGCAGACTGCCGGTTCGATGCGTGCTTGAGAAGCTCTCCGAAAATGACCTTTATGATATTCTGAGAATGCCAAACAATCCGGTGATACTTGGCAAACGCCTTGACTTTAATGCCTATGGAATTGATATTGTATTCACAGATGAATCTCTAAAGATTCTTGCAGCCAGAGCATTTCATGAAAATACAGGTGCCAGAGGACTTGTCAGTTCTGTAGAAGATGCTCTGATCTATTTTGAAGAACACCTCCCGTCATCAGAGATAAAGAAACTGACCGTAACTCAGAAGCTTGTGGAGAATCCTGAGGCCTATCTTGAAAAAATTCTCTACAGCCATGAAAGAATACACTCTGGTGAATATTCAGTCCCATATCGTACCCCATACCATAAAAACAATAAAAAAAATTACACTAAAACAAACGATCTAGATTCTTATGACTATGACTGGGATGAGATTCACCGCCTGGCAACTGAAAATGAAAAACAGTATATTGCCGAATATGTATCTAAAAATTGGAAAAATCTCTCCATAAGACATGGACTGACCCTTTCACAATATCGGTGTACTCTTGTTGCAGAGTATTTTTGTACTCATGTGACAGAACTTGGTAATGCAATAAAACAAATAAAATCATACTATGAGTCAATAAAAAAAATTGAGGTTGATTTCTATAAAAGCTACGATTTAAACATTGTCCTTGAAGAAGATGCTGTTGATTTTCTTATTGAAGAACTAATTCACAACCAGATAACCACAATAGAAATCACTGCAAAAATTTATAAGGATTTCTACAATGGTCTGAATTTAGTTCGTGACAAATCAGCAAAAAACAGATTTTTTCTATCCAGAAAATCGCTTATAGAACCCGAAAATTTTCTGAATGACCTTATCAAAAAAGAGATATCATCATGATTGGAATTTCAAAACTATACTGCTCAACCGTTGAACCTTCAGATACATTACGCTATGCCCGCCATTCTGGCAAACTTCCTTCTCATCTGCTTCAATTCTCTTCTGACAAGAAACCTGTTGTCGTCTGGAATATGACCAGGCGTTGCAACCTAAGATGTGTACACTGCTATGCACAGTCTGAAGATATCTCCTATGATAATGAACTGACCCATGAGCAGAGCATTGCCATGATTGATGACCTGGCTCAATTCGGAGCTCCGGTACTTCTTTTATCAGGAGGAGAGCCCCTAGTTCACCCACGTCTTGCTGAGTATGCAGAGTATGCTGTAAAAAAGGGGATGCGGGCAGTAATATCTACTAACGGAACCCTGATTACAAAAGAGAAAGCAAAAATTCTCAAGGAGATCGGGCTCTCCTATGTGGGGATCAGTCTGGATGGGCTTGAGGAGACTCATGACAAATTCAGAGGTATCAAGGGATCTTTTCAGAAAGCACTGCAGGGAATACGTAACTGTCAGGAAGCTGGCATCAAGGTCGGGTTGAGATTTACCATAAACAAACGGAATGTCCATGAAATTCCAGGTATATTTGATCTTCTTGAAGATATGAATATTCCCAGAGCCTGTT
This sequence comes from Desulfamplus sp., assembly GCA_015231705.1. Classification (GTDB taxonomy): domain Bacteria; phylum Desulfobacterota; class Desulfobacteria; order Desulfobacterales; family Desulfobacteraceae; genus Desulfamplus. Next base: position 13,475 of record JADGBC010000084.1, read on the forward strand.
TTTACCATTTAGTCTATTCAGGAAGAGCATCTTCCATTGCAAATGAAGATCTAACTCACGAAGAGACCCGTAAGACTCTTGATTTGATTATGGCAAGAACAAGAGATCTTCATGATCGAAATATACCAAAAGAGATCCTGACTGTGGATAATCATGCTGATGGCCCCTATCTCTATCTCAAACTTCTCAATGAAGATCCGATAAGGGCAGCAGAGGTGCTGGAGCTTCTTCAAATGAACGAAGGAAATAATTCTGGCAGAGGATTCGGCTGTATTAGCTGGAATGGAGATGTCCATCCAGATCAGTTCTGGAGAGAAAAATGCCTCGGCAATATTAAGGATCGACCTTTTTCTGAAATCTGGACAGATGGCAACAATGAATTTCTAATGAAACTCAAAGACAAAAAAAAATATGTTGGGGGTAGATGTGCGAATTGCAAGTGGCTTCCAATCTGTGGCGGAAACTTCAGGGCAAGAGCGGAATCAATCAAGGGAGATCCCTGGGATGAAGATCCGGCATGCTATCTAACTGAGCAGGAGATCAAGAGGTGAGATTGTAAATCCTTATGATCTTTAATTAAGGATATCTTTTTATCTAAATTGATAATTCATCTTAACTCACAAAAAGGAGCTTTAAAAACAGATGCTTTTTCCAGATTTCAGAGCAAGACGACTCAGAGAAAAAAATGCCTTTAGAAGAATGATTCGAGAGACTACACTTACAGTGGATGATCTTATGCTTCCTCTGTTTGCAATTGAAGGAAAGGGTATAAAAAATCCAATCCCCTCCATGCCGGGTCAGTTTCAACTCACGTGTGATTATCTTGTGAAAATTGTTCAAGAAGCCTATGAAGCTGGAATCCCGGCTGTAATGCTATTTGGTCTGCCTGATAAAAAAGACCCTCTTGCCACAAGAGCCTATGCATCTGACGGAATTGTCCAGAAAGCCATTAAAGCTGTAAAAGAGTCACTACCTGATATGGCAGTTGTCACGGATGTCTGTCTTTGCCAATATACAGATCATGGCCATTGCGGTATTGTTGACAATGGGAAGATCGACAATGACGCATCACTTGATCTGATCGCCAAAACTGCTTTGTCCCATGCAAAGGCAGGTGCCGACATGGTGGCACCTTCTGATATGATGGATGGACGAGTTGGTGAGATACGCCAGACACTTGATGAGGAAAATTTTTCAGATATTCCAATCATGTCATATGCTGTGAAATATGCATCAGCATATTATGGCCCATTCAGACAGGCTGCAGACTCTGCTCCTCAGTTCGGAGACCGCAAATCCTACCAGATGGATCCTGCAAATTCTCTTGAAGCAATAAG